>NZ_CP029758.2:1526372-1831646 GCF_004006395.2 Clostridium sp. AWRP
TATTTTATCTGAATATATTTTAAGATTTTGTTTAAAGGTGTTATCTTTAATAATTTTTGTACATGTTTCTAAAAGAAATTCTTTATTGAAATTATATATACCAGGATTTAATGCACAACCTATTTCAGAAGCCTTCTCAGCATTAAAGTAGCGTTCAAAATGTTTCCCAGGAAAAATAATTGCAGGTACTTCATTTTCAATGCATTGTACTGTCGTATTTTGACCACCATGATGAATAGCAATATCTGCCATTTTTAGAACTTTGTCTGATGGAACCATATTCATAAAGTGTACATTTTCAGTATTAGAGTTGGTACTACCCTTGAATCTAGGATTTCCTCCTGCTGTAACTATAACATCGAATTCTGAGCCTAGGAAAGTATCTAAAATTATTTTTTGATACATATCCGGAGTTATTGCTCCTGCACTTAAATACACATATATTAATGGACGCTTTTTTTCAAAATTGAAATCAGATTTTATAAAATTTTTAGGTGTTACTGAGCCTAGAAATATATATTTTGAGCTGTCTTTTAAATCTTCAAGCTCAGGTATGCTTGGAACAAAAATTTTATTGGAATTATAGTCTTGATTAAGCTCACATATATTTTTGATAGTTCTTAAATTTAAAGTTTTTAGAAGTTCATTATAATCTTCAGCATATACTTCATCAGTTTTATTAGAAAATCCAAAATAACAGAAATCTTTTTTACCTGGAGTACCGCCAGTACAAAAATATGGTATGTCCATTTTCTTCGCAACTATAGGCATGACCGTTTCAAATTCTCCGAATATTAAATCTGGCATAAAATTTTGCACCAGTTCCATTTCTTCTTTAAAGGTATTTTGTACGTATTCTTTTGAAATAAGCCCTTTAAGTTTTATTACATCATATAAGCTGTTAATAGAAAATTTATGTGCGTGTGAACTTTCCTTAACAGTATTACAATTTTTTTGCTGCCATAATTTTGGCATAGGTGGCTTATATCCTTGTACAACTTTATAGCCACAAGCTGCGGCATAGTCAGCTTCTCTTCCTGCAGCTCTAAATATTATGCTGCAGTCTTGCTGCTTTTTTGTTATTTCGTCTGCTATAGCAATTAATCTGGTTATACTACCCAAAGCTTCAATAGAGGCTATTCCTGGTGTAAACAATATTTTTTTCAAATTAAACATCTCCTAATTAAATTTTATTTATTCCATTTATGAAAAGGTCTATAAACGTACTAATTTTACACTTTAGTTCCTCATCAGAAAGTTTTTCTCTTAAAAAGAGTTCATGAAAAAAAACAAAATTGAAAAAAGCACTATATATGAATTCTGCTGCAGATTCTGCATTAACTTTTCTGAAGTAACCTTTATTTATGCCTGAAATGATATAGTTTCCTAGAGGACCATTCAAATTTGGAGCTGATTTTTCAAGTAGAGAAATATCCGGCCTATTTCCGGATTTATCCATAGCATAGAGATAATGAAATTCCAACATGTTTCTTTCGGTAACATTTTTATAAAAGCACATAAAATAATCTATAAGCTCAGTTCGATAATTCTCACTTGCTTCTTTGGGAATTCCTAAAATTTCTACTGAAGTAAAAATTTTAGAATATATAGCTTCAATTATTTTCTTCTTATTAGGGAAAATGCAGTATATCATAGTTTCACTAATTCCAATAGCATTTGCAATATCTTTGGCGGTAAAACCATATCCCTTTTTTAACATAAGTTCTTTTCCAATGCTTACAATTTGTTCTGTTCTTTCTTCACGGCTCATCCTTGATTTTGAATTACTTTTCAATTTTATCCTCCTGTAATATAAATACTTAGTACTTAGTAAGTACTTACTAAGTATAGCCCCGCTATTTCTTATTGTCAAGTAAAGAAAGTAATGATAATTTTTATGATATTAACAATTAAATCAGTTGTCGTACTTCATGTAAAAAAAATTGTGTTAAACAGAATAATAAAGTAGAAAAGATTGGTGTGTAGTAATGTATTAAATTGTATATTATGTGTCAAAAATGAATTGACATTGGGTGGGTAGGGGTATGCAAGATATTTTTGCATATCCCACATATCCTTTTGATTAATTATTTACTTACTATTTTCACAATAAAATTTTAGGGCTTCTCCAATAAATTTAGAGGCACCAACTCCATATTTTTTATCCATTACTTTTATTAAAATAGACTCTGACAAATACTGATTTGCCTGATAGCCCCAATAATTTTCTCCTACTTCTAGTTCTAAAGCTTTATGTTGTTTTTCTGTTTCATCTACTATTTCAGAAATAATTTTTTGAATTTCATTCGATAAAGGATCTTTGCTTAAGTCAGCTGTAAGTCTCTTATATAGTGTTTCTATTTTAGGCTCATAATCTCCTAAATAAGTTTTTAAAGCTTTTCCAATAAACCTTGCTGCACCTTCTCCATATCTTTCATCTATCCATGCTATACCAACTCCGCCGTTTTCCTTATCAACTTTTTCTAACTCTTTAGGAAATGTTGAATAAAGTCGTACAATAGTAAGCCAATAATAATCTCCCAGTTCATTTTTAAAAGCATCATAATCTCTTTTAGCAATGTTAGTTATTTCACCAGCAATTTTTTGAATTTCATCTGATGCAGGATCTTTACTTAAGTCAGTTGTAAGCTTTTTATATAGCTCTTTTAGTTCAGGATTTCTTTCATAAAAACAATCTTTTTTAAACTTATCAATTTGTTCAGCTTTAGTCATTGTCAGAGAATTATTCAAATTTTTCTTTACAGCTTCAGCGTATTTTTTTATACTTCCATATTGTTCTATAGCCATTTTGGCAAGTTTTGCTTCTTTATCAGTACCTCTTTTAAGCAGTTTATCAAATCTATCTATACTTCCCCAGTTTTTAATTACTCTATCTTTATTTTCTTTTTTGAATTCTTCTAGTACATTATAATATTCACTCATATCAAATTCTTTAAAACTCATTGTATTCGCTCCTTTTAAGGTTTTATTTATAAGCTTTATCAAACCATTTAATCTATCTCGTTTTAAAATGATTAGTTTCTTATGATTTTTTAGTGCTTCCATCTTATCGAAGTGAGGACTTGTTATGATTTCTTTAATTTCCTTTAGTGGTAAATCAAGTTCCTTAAAAAATAAAATCTGTTGCAGGGTTTCAAGAGCTTCATCATCATAAAGCCTATAACCTGCTTCTGTCAATTTAGTTGGTTTTAATAATGCAATTTTATCGTAATGGTGCAGCATACGCACGCTTATCCCTGTTAAATCCGAAACTTGTTTTACTGTTCTCATAACTTCACCTCAAACTTTGATTTTAGAGCTTTAATACTGCCAAATACTCTGCCGGCATGAGTTTTATTAATATTTTTAACCCTTGATTATATATTACACTATGACATAATGTTAGGGTCAACACTTTTTTATTATATTAAGTTAAAACTTTGTATGGACAAACCAGTAAAAAACGCTGATAAAAATGTTGATAGATGAAAAGAATAGAAATTTATTGTATAATAAAAAAGTAAGTATAAAATACTAAATAGAGGTAAAGTATGTATAAAATTTTAATTGTTGAAGATGATATGGCAATTGCAAAATCAATGAAAAATTGTCTCAGTGGATGGAATTATGAAACTGTATTTATAACTGATTTCAAAGACATTACTGCAGAATTCATTAAGTTTGAGCCGCATCTTGTACTTTTGGATATATTCCTGCCATTCTTCAATGGGTATCATTGGTGCAGCGAAATTCGCAGGATATCAAAGGTTCCTATTATTTTTATCTCTTCTATGTCCGATAATATGAATATCATTATGGCTGTAAATATGGGTGGTGATGATTTTATTTCTAAGCCTTTTGATTTAAATATTCTTGTGGCAAAGGTACAGGCATTATTAAGAAGGACATATTCTTTTGGCGGAAAGATGGATGTAATTGAGCATAATGGTGTG
The DNA here is from genome assembly GCF_004006395.2 of Clostridium sp. AWRP. Taxonomy (NCBI): domain Bacteria; kingdom Bacillati; phylum Bacillota; class Clostridia; order Eubacteriales; family Clostridiaceae; genus Clostridium; species Clostridium sp. AWRP. Next base: position 1,530,326 of record NZ_CP029758.2, read on the forward strand.
GTGTTAAATTTAAGCAGTGCTGCTGTTGAATATGAAAATAGTAAGATTGAACTTACAAAGAATGAATTTAAGATACTTCAAATTTTACTTGAGAATGTTGAAAAAGTAGTTCCAAGAGATGTTATTATGACAAGGCTTTGGGAAAGTGACAGCTATATAGATGATAATACTTTAACTGTTAATATAACCCGTCTTAGAAAAAAACTTTCAGATGCTGGTATTTGTGACTTTATTAAGACAAGAAAAGGCATTGGGTATATGGTGGAATAATTATGAAAGGAAAATCTTTTTCACAGCTTTTATTATGTTATGTTAAAGGTCATAAAAAAGCAATAATAATGTACGGCATTTTTATTGGAATCTTTGCTGTAGTATTTTTATTATATTCACTGCAGCTTGAGCCAGTTTTGTATGCCTTCTTTTTATCGTCAATTGCAGCTTTCCTTTTTATTATTTACGATTTTATTAAGTGCTATAAAAAGCATACTGAGTTGTGTATTATTGAAAAAAAGATAAATATAGGGTTAGATAAACTACCAGCAGCCAATAATTTAATTGAAGCTGACTATCAGAATGTTTTGCAGACACTTTATAAACAAAGTACGGAATTAATTTCAAAAACAGATATTAAGCAGTCAGAAATGATAGATTATTATAACCTATGGGCACATCAAATTAAAACACCTATTGCAGCAATGAGATTAATACTGCAAAGCGAATATACTGAACAAAACAAGGAATTACTAGAGCAGACCTTTAAAATTGAGCAGTATGTTGAAATGGTGCTGGGATACCTAAAGATTGATAGTGTCTCATCGGATCTGGTGCTTAAAAACTATAGTTTACTTCAGATTATAAAACAAGTTATAAGAAAGTATGCACATGTATTTGTTAGGAAAAATATAGCCCTTGATTTAGAAGAAATGGATTGTACTGTGCTAACAGATGAAAAGTGGCTGGTATTTGTAATTGAACAAATACTATGGAATGCATTAAAGTATACAAGCAGTGGTAAAATATCAATATATATGGAGGATGATTCTAGAAAGGTACTTGTAATTGAAGATACAGGAGTAGGCATTGCAGAGGAAGATTTGCCAAGGGTATTTGAAAAAGGTTTTACTGGATATAATGGACGTGCCGATAAAAAAGCAACTGGAATAGGACTCTATCTTTGTAAGAAGATATTAGATAAGCTTTCACACACAATAACCATTGCCTCTAAGGTTGGTGTTGGAACAATGGTAAAGATAAATCTTTCTTCTGTTAAAACTATAATTGAATAATCTATCCGATGACTACCTGCTCCAAGTTGGAGCAAAGAGCAGCTACGTCCATGGATAACGCGTTCTAAGCATCAGGTGGAGTTTAAAACTCCATCTGATGCCAAGAACCCTGTTTATGTAAAAAATTAAGAAGGTGAATTAGAAATGGACAATATAAATGAACTTAGAAATGGAAAAATTAATAATTTGTTGTGGAAGTTCTCATGGCCAGCAGTAATTGCTATGCTTATAAATTCTCTGTATAATATTATTGACAGAATATTTGTAGGACGAGGGGTTGGTTCAATTGCAATTGCAGCCACAACTGTAGCTTTCCCGATTATGCTTATTCTTATGGCAGTATCTGTGCTAATTGGCGTTGGTGCTACCTCATTGATATCTATTCGTTTGGGAGAAAAGAAGACAGAGGAAGCTGAAAAAATTATGGGGAATGCTATATTTTTGTTGGTCTTACTACCACTGTGTATCAGTATTATTTATTTTCTTTTTAGTAATTCCATTTTGACTTTTTTTGGAGCTAGTGCCGAGGTTTTACCTTATGCCAAAGAATTTACACATATTGTAATGTTAGCATCATGGGTGGGGTCTCTGAGTATGGGAATGGTTAATTTTATAAGAGCTGAGGGTAATCCTAGAATGTCCATGTATACACAAGTAATTGGAACGGCAATTAATATAGTCCTTAATTATATTTTTGTTATGAAGCTAGGAATTGGAATTAAAGGATCTGCACTGGCAACAGTTTGTGGCCAAACATTTTCAGCCATTTGGGTCTTAAGCTATTTTCAATCGAAAACTAGTTTCCTCAAAATACGAATAAAAAATCTCAAATTGCAGAAAAACTTGGTCATTAGTATTATGTGTATTGGTTTTGCACCTTTTTCAATGCAATTGGCTAACAGTCTTCAAAATGTTATTTTAAATAAATCATTAATGACTTATGGTGGAGACATAGCACTATCGGCTATGGGCATTGTTGGTAGTATAGCTACTTTAATGTTTATGCCCATACTTGGTGTTAGTCAGGGTGCTCAACCTATTATCGGTTTTAATTATGGTGCCCATCAATTTGATAGAGTAAAAGAAACTTTGAAGAAAGCCATAATTGTAGGTATAGTAATTGCCACATTCAGTACTGCAGTGGTACACTTATGGCCAACTCAAATTGCTGGTATGTTTTCTAACAATAATGTAAAATTGAATAAAATAACTGCCCATGCAATGTCACTCTTTTTCCTTATGTTTCCTGTAGCGGGTTTTCAAATTGTTGCTTCTCAATATTTTCAAGCAGTTGGAAAGCCAATTCAATCTACTATCCTTGGACTATCAAGACAATTGCTGGTATTAATTCCTCTATTACTAGTATTGCCGCGCTTTTGGGGTACTGAAGGTGTATGGATGACTCCGCCTATCGCAGATGTTTTATCTTCCCTTATAACTGGGATTTTTATATTCTTAGAAATGAAACATATAAATGAGAATTGTATGTCTCAAGATACCGATTTTAAAAAAGCCAATTCTTAAAAAATTTATGGAGGATGAAAAATGATTAGTAATGAAAAAAGAGAAATTATTAGACAAGACAATGTCAATGGAGGAAATGGATATATTTTAAAAGAAAGTTTATTAGTCCCTGAATACTTAGGAGAACACTGCAAATTATTTTCAAAGATTACTTTGAAACCAGGCTGTGAAATTGGATATCATGAGCATCACGATGAGACTGAAACATATTACTTTTTGTCAGGAAAGGGAATGTATCAAGATAATAAAGATGAAATCCCTGTTAAGGCAGGAGATGTTACTTTTTGTGAAGATGGAAATGGTCATGGAGTTAAAAACACAGGAACTGAAGATATAGAATTTGTTGCACTAATTTTAAAAAAATAAGTAAAGAAGTGGGACTTATATACAGTCTCACTTCTTTACTTATTTTTATTCAGAAATTTCATAGCCAGTTCCTCCTGTAAACCTGGAACTTCAGTAGTTCTCCTTTTCTTTGATATTCTGTAGAATTCGCATTTATAATTGATGCGCTCAAGCGCATTTTGTAAGATCTCAATTTTCTTTTCTGTTTTTTCCTTCTGATGAAGGAATAGCTCATATCGCTGATCAATGGTAGAATCGCCTTCCTCACACCATTCAAAAAACTGTTTGATGTCCTTAAGTGGCATCCCTGTATTTTTTAAACAAGATATCATTTTCAAGCATTCAACATCTGTATCATCAAATATTCTTATATTACCAGAAGTTCTATTGACAAGTGGGAGAAGTCCTTCTTTGTCATAGTAACGCAGGGTTGATATGGATATATCTAGCATTTTTGAAATATCACCAATTGAATAATTCATAAATTCCCTCCAATAAATTTAAATCAAGTATTGACCTAAAGTTAGGTTTAGGTATTATTATATACCTATCATAAGATATAAATGAAGCTTATGCAAGACTAGAATATATTTTAATCAAAGAAGAAGGGGAAAAAATATGGACGTAAAAGAATTGAAAAAGGTATCTGACTTTTTACTAGGAGAAGAAAATACTGATTATGCACCTTATTTTATTGGAAAAAGCTATTTAAGTGTTTTAAATACTAAAGAAGCGGTTATATGCAATGTTACATTTGAACCAGGATGTCGTAATAACTGGCACATTCATTATGGCAGCGGACAGATATTAATCTGTGTCGGTGGTCATGGATGGTGTCAGGAAATGGGCAAAGAACCACAGCTTTTAAAGAGTGGAGATGTGATATATATTGCTCCGGGAATCAAACACTGGCATGGTGCAGTAGTAGATGAGGCTTTTGCGCATCTAGCTTTATCTGTTCCAGTAGAAGGTGGTTCCAATGAATGGTGTGAACCAGTTACAGATGAAGAATATGAAAAATTAAAATAAACTTGCATTGTCAGACAGGATGGTAATTCTATCGGATAGAAAGGAGATAGTTATGAAAAAGCAGACAGCAGGAAGAGATACACTTGGAAAATTTGCACCTAAATTTGCAGAATTAAATGATGATATTTTGTTTGGTGAGGTTTGGTCACAAGAGGATAAATTATCACTTAGGGATCGAAGCTTAATTACGGTAACTGCATTAATAACAAAAGGAATTTTTGATAACTCTTTAAAATATCATATGGCAAATGCAAAAAATAACGGTGTGACCGCAGAGGAAATTGCTGAAATTATCACACATTTAGCATTTTATGCAGGATGGCCAAATGCATGGGCAGCATTTACATTAGCAAAAGAAGTTTGGGAGGAATAAAGTATATGGGAAAAAAATTGATTTTATATTATTCGTACACGAATAATACAAAAAAAATTGCAGAGAAGATTCAGAAGGCTACTAACGCGGATATCTGTGAAATTGAAACGGTAAAACCTTATACAGGTGATTACAATTCAGTAGTTGACCAAGGAAAAAGGGAAGTAGACCGTGGATTTAAACCGGAAATAAAACCTCTTCCAGTAAATCTGGAAGATTATGATACGATTATTATAGGCACTCCTGTGTGGTGGTATACCTATGCCCCAGCAGTTGCAACTTTCTTATTTGAATACGATTTGTCAGGCAAGACGATAATTCCATTTGTAACGAATGGAGGATGGATTGGGCATACATTAAAGGATATTAAAAAGGTTTGTAAAAATGCCGCTGTTACAAATGTGATTGATATTAGATTTAACACAGACAAAATGGTAATGCCTGAATCCAATCTTGAGAAATGGATTGCTAGTTTGTAAGAGTTTGTTTAAAATCGAATGTATGGAAATGTAATTTTTTGGTATGCAAATTCATCAGTTATTAAAGGTAGGTGATTTAAAGTATATGAAAAAATTAAAATTAATAGTGATAATAATATTATTATTATCAATTTTCTTATCAATAATATATGTTAGAAGGGTTTTAGTAGAAAATTATACGTTTAAACAGGAAGAGATTATGGACAAGAAAAAAACAGAGAATAATACTTTAAAATTTGCTGTTTTAGGCGATGTACATGGAGATGTTAAAAAATTACAAAATGCTATTAATGACTTACACAGTATAGATGGAAATATGGATACTTTAATATTAAATGGCGATAATGTGGATCAAGGAGTAAAAATACAATACTACGCGTTAGAACTTATGATGTGGAAAGATAAAAATATTATTCCCAAAAAAATAATTAAAAATATCGGTAACCATGATTATTTTGATTATTCTAAAGGCAAAAATAAACCAGAAGATGTTCAACATTTTATAAAAATGTATTTAGATTTTGCAGGTGAAAAGTCCGTATATCATGACACCTGGATTAAAGGATATCATTTTATATCACTAGGTTCTGAATCTGGAAATACGAAAAAGTTAGGATCGTTGGATGCTTTTTTATCAGAAAACCAGTTAAATTGGCTCAAAGAAGAGTTAGGCGAAAAATATAAAAAAAATAAACCTATTTTTGTATTTTTACATCAAAACCTGGATAGTAGTGTAGGATGGAAGGGATTAAAAGAAGATCAGGAAAAAGAACTTAGAGATATTTTGTCATCATATCCAGAAGTTATTTTGTTTACCTCCCATACTCATATTCTATTGAGTATAGATAATGTAAAAACAAACTTGCCTTTTACTACAGCTCATACAGGGGCAGTTCGATATGCTATAAAGCCAGAAAAAGATGGTATAAAAAGACTTTATAATGAAAGTCAAGGTTTATATGTACAAGTAAATGGAAACAAAGTCTTAATTAGAGGAAGAGATTTTGCAAAAAAAGACTGGATATTTTCAAAAGAAGTTGTACACTATTGAAAATATTAAAAAATACAGTAAAAAAACTATCTTACGAAGATGTAAGGTTAGAAGAGAAAATGTAAGCCAAAGTTATGGCTCTGCATTTCTCTTTTTTTTATAATTATAGTATAGTCAAAGTGAACAGAGGAGGAAGAAAATGAAGTTATTAGAAGTAAATAATTTAAAGAAAATATATTCATCAAGATTTGGAGGAAACCAAGTTCAGGCCTTAAGTAACGTAACCTTTTCAGTGGAAAAAGGAGAATATGTAGCAATTATGGGAGAGTCAGGTTCGGGAAAAACTACACTACTTAACATACTGGCATCTTTAGATAAGCCAACTAGCGGTGAGGTTTTGCTGCAGGGTAAGAATATTGTAGCAATTAAAGAAAGTGAAATCACTGCATTTCGCAGAGAAAATTTAGGTTTTGTATTTCAAGATTTTAACTTACTTGATACCTTTTCTTTAAAAGATAATATTTTTTTGCCACTTGTTTTATCAAGAAAATCCTATGGAGAAATGGCAAAAAGATTGAAGCCTATTGCAGAAAAATTGGGAATAGGGGATATACTGGAAAAGTTTCCTTATGAGGTATCAGGAGGACAAAAGCAGAGGGCAGCTGTTGCTAGGGCTTTAATTACAGATCCACAGCTTATTTTAGCAGATGAGCCAACAGGAGCTCTTGATTCAAAATCAACGGATCAACTTTTAAAATTATTTTCAGAGATTAATAATGAAGGGCAGACAATTGTTATGGTTACCCACAGTACAAAGGCAGCAAGTCATGCAGGAAGAGTACTTTTTATAAAAGATGGAGAGGTGTTTCATCAGCTTTATAGGGGTTCAATGTCAAAAGAAGAGATGTTTGAAAAAATTTCAAATACACTTACGGTGATTACTACTGGAGGTGCGTCAAATGAATAAGCTGTTTTATCCGAGACTTGCAGTAATAAACATAAAAAAGAATAGTAAAACATATTTCCCATTTATACTCACCTGTATATGTACAATTATGATGTTTTATATAATGCATGCAATTTCAATAAATAAAGGACTGGGTGGATCTCAGACCTTAAAGTCAATTCTCTTTTTAGGAACAATAGTAATAGGAATTTTTTCAGCTATATTTCTTTTTTATACAAATAGTTTTCTTATTAAAAGGCGAAAAAAAGAAATTGGACTGTATAATGTGCTTGGGCTTGAAAAAAAGCACATTGCAAAAATACTATGTTATGAATGCATTTTTACTTCCGTTATTAGTTTAACGGTTGGACTTATTGGTGGAATTATTTTAAATAAGCTTATGTTTCTTCTGCTTATAAAGATGCTCAATTTTAAAGTATCCTTTGGATTTTCTATTTCGGTGCCATCTATCATAAAAACTTTGATTGTTTTTTGCAGCATCTTCTTTGTAACACTATTATCAAATTTATTTCAGATTAAAATATTAAAACCTATTGAACTTTTAAAAGGGTCGGAGCAGGGGGAAAAAGAGCCAAAAACAAAATGGATTATGACTATTATAGGATTGGCAGCTCTTTGCGGCGGATATGGAATAGCTTTAAATGTCAAATCACCTCTTGCTGCACTTAGTTTATTCTTTGGTGCAGTTATTCTGGTTATGATAGGAACTTATGCACTCTTTACAGCAGGAAGTATTGCAGTATTAAAGTTTCTTAGAAAGCAGAAGAACTTTTATTATAAAACAGGAAATTTTATATCTGTTTCTGGTATGATGTATAGAATGAAGCAAAATGCAGTAGGACTTGCAAATATTTGCATCTTGAGTACTGCAGTACTTGTGATGCTTTCAACTACGATTTCTTTATATGTAGGTATGGAAGACTCTCTAAAACTTAGATATCCAAGAGATATAATGATAAGTACTAAAGAAACTAATAATAATCAGATACAAAAGCTGGATGAAATTTTAAATTCTAGTTTAAAAAATAATAAAGTAAATATGAAAGATAAGCTTTATTATCTTGATAATAGCTTTGAAGCTGTAAAAAAGGATGACAAATTTTTATCTGTAAAAAAAGATCTTGGTAAGGCAAATATTTCTATGATAGAGGCTATTCCTGTTTCAGATTACAATAGATTAGAAGGAAAGAATATTACTCTTCAAGATAATGAAGTAATTCTTTTCTCAAAAGTAAAGAATTATACCAGTGATACAATTAATATTGATAATAAAAGTTTTAAGGTTAAACAGAGATTGGATAAACCAGTATCTAGTTTAAATAATGCTATGACGGATATAGTAGATACCTATGTAATATTTGTAAATAATATAGATACTGTAGGAAAAAATGGATTCAAGGAATACACAATTGGATTTAATATTAATTGTACAAATAAAGAAATATTATCAATATCTGATAAGTTAAATAAAAATTTTTCAGAGAATAAAATTAAAGCTAATGCCGAAAGCGCTGTAAGTGGCAGGGAAGAATTTCTTTCTCTATATGGTGGTTTGTTCTTCTTGGGTATATTTTTAGGTGCATTATTCTTAATGGCAACTGTACTTATTATTTACTATAAGCAGATATCAGAGGGATATGAGGATAAGGAACGTTTTGAAATCATGCAGAAAGTTGGAATGGATAAAAAAGAAATAAAGAAAACCATAAGAAGTCAGGTATTAATGGTATTTTTCCTTCCTCTTGTTTTTACAGTAATTCATATTGCCTTTGCATTTCCAATGATTACAAAGATACTTGCTGTTTTAGGACTAAAAAATGTAAATTTATTTATACTTTCAACTGCAGGAACGATAGTTGTTTTTGCAGCAATTTATACAATTGTATTTTCTTTAACAGCTAGGGTATACTACAAAATTGTTGAATAATATGAAATGTAACCACCAATTGGCAATATATTGAGCCAGCTGGTGGCTTTTTATTTTACTTTAGAAATACGAAGAGCAAGTCTTTTTATTGTATATTGCATAAGCAAAAATTCCACACAGTAATGCCAAAGCACTAAAATTAAACAACCATACATAGCCCAAGGAGGAAGCAATAGTTCCACCTAGCAAAGGACCTAGGCCCTGACCCAGGTTAGCACCAATAAAAAAAGTACTTGAAGCTAGTCCCCTTTTTTGACTTCCCAATTTATGAAAGCACTCTGCTTGTAGAGCAGGTTGTGCAGTTCCCTGTCCAAATGCTTTAAAAATAGCTGCCAGAAGTATCATCCAAAGTGCACTTGCATGAGCTATTAGCAGTGCTTCTGTGATGCTGAACAATAATGCTGGATACATAACAGTTGAAAGTCCTTTTTTATCATACAGTTTTCCAGACATGGGTCTTGTAAAAATAAGAAACAATGCATTTACTGTGAAATACATTCCAATTCCATTTATTTTACGCTCTTCACCCAGTAAAACTAAAAATGAAGTGGCAAGTCCATTTCCCATAAAAAATAAGCCGCCAATTAAAGATAGTGGCAATATTTTAAATGCAATAATATCTTTTAAATGAATGCCATTTTTTTTGTCTACTGCATTTTTTATAGATATCTGATTTTTGTTTGGCAAAAAATTCATACACAATGCAGCTATTATAATCAACACTGCTGATACTATAAAGGTTTTGGACATTCCAAATCGATTAGAAGCTTCTATTCCTATTTCAGGACCAAAGGCAGTTGCAATAATTTGACTGATTCCAAGATAACCTATACCTTCTCCCATTTTATTTTTGGGTATGAAATCCGTTGCCCAGGCAATACTTGCTGCACTAGTGATACTGAAACTAGCACCATGTATTATTCGGAAAAAAATTATAAATGTAATATTAGGTGATAAGCCATAACCTAATGTTGCAATTCCGTTTATAAAAGTACCAATTATCAGTACATATTTTTTGCTAGTTCTATCTGTGAGTATTCCACCAAATGGCCCAATAAGCAGTGCTGTAAATGAAAATAAACCTACAATTATTCCTGCAATGCTTAAAGAGGCACCTAAATTTGAAGCGTACTTTGCTAAAAGTGGAAAAACAAGATAAAATGCCATAAAGGTAAGAGTATTAATCCCTAGTAGAGTAATAAAATTGAGATTCCACAGTTTCATATCTTTTTTTGTTTCTAAATTTGATTTTGTTTCCGTCATATATAAATTCTTTCACCTCTAATATAAATATGTTAGAAATCTAACAATTTGATTTCTAACATTTATATTATACCTTACTAAAAGTCATGTCAACTAAGAATAAGTTTTTAATTATTATTTAAATTTTCACTAACAATTTTGGACTTTGCTTTTTTTGCATTTAATGTATGCAAATAGTATATAACTATTCCAGAAAACAATAGAAAAGCACAAATGTAAAAAACAGAAGTTAAACCAAATTTACCGGCTATGGTTCCTCCTATAATTGGTCCCAGTCCTTGTCCAGCATCATATCCAATAAAATAAGTACTTGTGGCAATACCTACTCTACTAGGACCCAGCCTTTTAACACAAGTAGCTTGCAGTGCTGGTGAAAGTGAACTTTGTCCTATTCCGTAGAGAACTGCCACTACTAATATCATCCAAAGAGATGAAGAAATTACTAATAGTAATGATGCGGCCATAGCCATGATAAAAGCAGGAAATGCTATAATTGACAAACCTTTATTATCAAGGAGTTTACCTGAAAGTGGCCTGATAATAAGAATTACAATGGCATTTACTGTAAAGTAATAACCGATATTTGAGATATGTCTCTCATCACCCAGCAAAGCTAAAAAGCTTCCTATAACTCCATTCATAAACGTAAATAAGCAAGCAAGAACAGCAAAAACAATTAGTTCCTTGGCAAAAAAATCACTAATTTTAATATGAAGCTTACTTACGTTTAAATTTTCTCTATTTGGTGGATTATATGGAATTATGGTCATAAGAGCTGCTGCAATCATAACAACAATACAGGATAAATAAAATACATATTTAAATCCAAATCGTGATGAAATCTCCAATCCAAGATTTGGACTTATTGCAGTTGCCAAAATATATCCAAGCCCCATGAAGCCTATTCCTTCACCTATTCTTTCCTTCGGCATATATGTTGTAGATAGAGCATTAATTACTGTAACACTTACTGAAAATGATATGCCTTGAACAATTCTAAAGAAAAAAAGAGTATATATATTGTATGAAATTTTTAAACCTAATGCTGAAACTGCCAGAAATATGGTTGAAACAATTAATAAATGTTTCTTGTTGAATCTGTCAGTTGAAAATCCAGCAAATGGACGAATAATAATAGATGTAATTGCAAAAATACCAGCAACTAAACCTGCTATGGACATTGTTGCACCTAAACTAATTGTATACTTAGGTAGTATTGGTGTCATCATAGTGAAACCAATAAAGACGAGAGCATTTATTATTAGCATTAGAATAAATGAAAAGTTCCATAGATTTTCTGTTTTTGATTGTTCCATAAAATCATCCCCCAAGATTATTTTAATAATATAGTTATAGATGAAACATATTACAAATACGACCTAACTTTTATTATACTATAAATTGTAAAGTACAAGGAAGAATTATGTAAAAATAGGGGAAATAATTAGAAAGTAAAAATAGCAGCTTTAGATATAGAAATGAAGTGCCAAAGTATGGAGGAGCTGAGTATAATAATCTTATAGACAATAGACCTTTAAGGGATTTTCTTTCAAATCCCTAAGTCATTTCTTTAGAACGAGAAGAAAAAGACAGCAAGGAGGATATTATGTGTAAATTAAATGATAATTATTTAAAATTGCAGGGAAGATATTTGTTTGCAAGTATAGCAAAAAAGGTAGCTAATTTTAAAAAAAGCAATCCGCATAAGAAAATTATTTCGCTTGGTATTGGTGATGTAACTCAACCATTGGCACCGGTTATTATAGAGGCACTGCATAGTTCAGTTGATGAGATGGGGCATAAGGATACTTTTAAAGGATATGCCCCGGAATTTGGTTATGGATTTTTAAAAAATGCAATTATAAAAGGTGACTATAACTCCTGTGGTGTGGACATTTCAATAGATGAAGTATTTATAAATGATGGAATAAATGCTGATGCTGGTAATATTCAAGAGCTATTTAGTGTAGATAATAAGATAGCAGTTTGTGATCCTGTATACCCTGTATATGTAGATTCAAATGTAATGGCTGGAAGGACAGGAACATATGATAAGGATGCACAAAGGTGGAGTGAAGTTATATATATGTCCTGCACTCCGGATAATAATTTTGTGCCGGATATTCCAGAAGAAAAACCAGATATTATATATCTATGTTTTCCCAATAATCCAACAGGGACAACGGTTACAAAAGATCAGCTTCAACTTTTGGTTGACTATGCAAATAAAGTGGAAGCTGTTATTGTATATGATGGTGCTTATGAGGCATATATTTCAGAAGATAATGTATGTCATACAATTTATGAATGTGATGGTGCAAAGAATTGTGCCGTTGAACTTAAAAGTTTTTCAAAAAGAGCTGGATTTACAGGATTAAGGCTTGGATATACGATTGTTCCAAAGGAGCTAAAATGTTCCGGAGTTTCTTTGAATAGACTTTGGGCAAGACGTTATGGAACCAAATACAACGGTACACCATATATAGTTCAGAGGGCAGGAGAAGCCGTTTATTCTGAAACTGGAAAAGAGCAGATAAAAAAGCAAATTGATTATTATAAAAATAATGCCAAAATAATTCTGGAAGGATTAAAAGCAGCAGGTTACTCTGTATATGGAGGGGTAAATGCACCCTATGTATGGCTAAAGACACCAAACAATATGACTTCATGGGATTTCTTTTATTATTTATTAGAAAGAGCAAATATTGTAGGTACGCCAGGAAGTGGATTTGGGCCAATGGGAGAAGGCTATTTTAGGCTTACAGCCTTTGGAACTTACGAAAATACAGTAGAGGCTGTTGAGAGGATTAAGAGACTTTAGAGATTTTTTATTGTCTGATTTCGCTCTCTTTTCTTCTGTTAATTCATTGGCTGTAGGAATATCTGATACTAATTTGCACTTTACAGTAATCAAATTTACTATAAAAGAATCATATTCATTCTTATTTATATTATTTTAGATCTTGACAAAGGAAACTATAAGGAATAGAATTAAAACAACTTTTATACATTGTGTAAAGTTATACTATGTATAAAATGATAAATATATATTGACATAGAACGTATTTAGGAGGTGCAAAATGGATACTAGGGAAATGATGGCTGAAAGCAGAATAGAAAGAAAGAAAAGGGATACCAGACAGAAAATTGTCAAGATTGCTATGGATTTATTCCACAGTCAGGGGTTTGATAATACAACAATGGAGCAGATAGCAGAAAAAACAGATATTGCGAGAAAAACTCTATATAACTACTTTCCAGTAAAAGAGGCTATAGTTGATGAATATGTAAGAGGGGTTTCACAGGAGTTAGCTAAAGAAAATTTTAAAACTATAAAGAACCTTGAAGATACCAAATCTCGTCTGCTGGCTGCTCTTAATCATTCTTATGATTGGGTTGAAAAAAATCCCGAAATTGCAGGAATATGCATTAATTACCGTCTAGGAAGCATGGGTAAGGAATCAGGATTTCAAAATGCTGAAACCGGAACTCAGAGTATCTTGAAAAAAATTATAAGTTTGGGACAAGAGGAAGGTGAAATAAAGTCTGATGTCTCAAGTGAACTATTGGTAAGACATATAGATCTTCTTAGAAGTACAATGACATTTGAATGGCTTAATGATCCCTCAAAGTTTGAACTTCACGAAGAAATATTTAAATTAGTAAGTTTATTCCTATATGGTGCGGCCAGCAAGGTAGATAGTTCTAAAAAATCTGATATGGATAAGTAAAGGGGGCTGTTTAAGATGAAGTATCTTTTGAATTGGAGAGAAGCTTTTGAATCAGCGGTATCAATGGTTGGAGGTAAAGGATGGAATTTAGGAAGGTTAGATCAATATGGTTTCAACATTCCTCAAGGAAAAGTATTGACTGCGAAGGCTTATGATGAATATATCAAGTACAATGAATTACAAAAAATAATTGATGAAGTTGTTTCAGCGACTACTCTGGAAAATTTGGGTGAAGTTTATGTTAAAGATAAATTGAGCCAGTTAAAGAAAAAAATAATAGGTGGCTCAATACCACCATCTATTATTCAGGAGTTATCTACATATATCAATAGCTGTGGGAAATTAAAAAAATCCTGGGCTGTGAGATCCTCTGCAGTTGCGGAAGATTCTAAAAAGGCATCCTTTGCTGGTATACATGATTCATTTTTGAATGTTTGCAGTTTAGATGACATACTGTCAGCGGTGAAAGGATGTTATGCTTCCATGTGGTCTCCTAGAGCTGTGGCATATCGCAAAAAGATGAATATAAGTGATGATGATGTAAAAGCAGCGGTAGCGGTCATGGAGATGGTGGAAGCTAAAGCTGCTGGAGTAGGTTTTACTTGCGATCTTTTATCAGGACGTCAGGATGTTATAGTGATTAACGCTAATTTTGGGTTGGGTGAGTCAGTGGTATCTGGTACAGTAGAGCCAGATACATATTATCTAGAAGCTGAAGCTTTAAATGCAAGTCCACATTTAATATCAAGAAAAATTGGACACAAGCAAGGGATGGTTGTCAAAAGTGAAAATGGTGGTACTCAATTTATTAAGTCAGAGAAAATGTCTTTACAGCAGGTACTGCAAGATAAGGAAATTGAAAAGCTTGGCAGGCTTTTGCTAAGAGTATTTGATGCCTTAGGTAATAGCAATCAGCATCAGGATGTGGAATGGGTTTATGATGGACATGATTTTGTTTTGGTTCAAGCACGGCCAATAACTACCTTGCCGCGAAAGACATTTCCTGCTTTGCAGAATCAGCAGGATATCTGGTCTAATGGAAATTATAGAGATGCCGTACCTATGGTTCAGTCACCTTTAAATCGGCGCTTAATGAAAAATATCATTGATACTATGCATAAGGGCTTTTTTACTGGTGTAGGTTATGACTTTCCTGAAGGATTGCAATTTTCTAGTTTTTTTAATGGAAGGCTTTATTGCAATATGTCAGTTGAGCAGTGGGGAAATTATGATGCAATGGGGGCCTTGCCTCATGGTTTTGGTGTCTTTTGGGGTGGCCACCAGAAGGATATGAAAATAGATGACTCTGATCCCTATGGTGGAGTAATTGGATTAAAGAGGAAAGAGCGTATAGCTAAGAACATTGATTTGGTTAAAAAAGGCACGGAAAATTCTGCTCGAATTTGGAGCCGGATTACGGCTTCAGTAAAGTCAATAACCAGTGAAGAACTTAGTAAGTGGACAGATCAGGATTTTATTAACAAGTATAATGAATTAGGAAGTATCGTCAAAGGCATGGCTAAAGAATTCATGTTTTTAAGTGCAGCGGGCAGCATGCCAGTTATGTATTTATTAAACATTCTCACTGAGTATTTTTCAGATAAAGCACTAATGGTGATAAATGCATTAATGGTTGGAGGAACAGCAGATATAACCAGTGCTGATCACGGATATAAGTTGATTGAAATGGCTGAGCTTGCGCGTGAAGATATTGATGCTGTTAAATATTTTAATGATGCTAACTTTGATCCTATGAAATGGGAAGTAAAGCTGCCTGAAAGATCTCCTTTTAAGAAAGCCTTTCATGAGTTTATAGAAGAATATGGTCATCGGGCAGTTTATGAGCTGGATATTATAAATCCTAGGTGGAGAGAAGATCCATCTTATTTGCTTAAAATTATACGCAGTACTATAAATACTGCTGACATTGGGAGACTTAAGAAGAAACAAAAAGAAAAATTGGAACAGGCATGGATTAAAATCAAAGAAAAAGTGCCTACTATTAAGCATTCTGAAATAAGAAAGCTTGTTAAAGAATGCCAGGATGGAGCGGCAGTTAGGGAGAAAAATAAATCTGTGCTGGCATTAATTATGGATGCATACCGAATAATTGCCAGAGAATTAGGCCATCGCTTTTATAAAAGGAGTATAATTAAAGAACCAGACGATGTGTTTTTTTGTACATGGCCAGAACTTTTTTCAGTACTGATCGGTGAATGGGATGGCAGAGGGCTCCAGTTCCTCATTGCTGCAAGGAAAGAATGGAAGAAAAAAATGGAATTGCTTGCTCCACCAGATGTAATTTACGGAGAAACTCCAAAGTTTACAGAACCAGTTATAGAGGATTCTAGCAATTGCCTCACTGGAATACCAGTTGCTGCTGGAAAAGCTGCTGGATTAGTTAGGAGGATAAGCAATCCAAATGATGGAGGACGACTTCAGCCAGGAGAGGTTATGGTAGCACCGTCCACTGACCCAGGGTGGACACCATTGTTTTTAAAAGCAGGAGCTGTTGTTATGGAAACAGGAGGATTTCTATCCCACGGAGCCATTGTAGCTAGAGAATATGGAATTCCAGCAGTGGTGAATGTACCGGGAGTAATGAGTATGCTGAAAGATGGACAGAAAATAGTAGTGGATGGAGACAAGGGT
Source organism: Clostridium sp. AWRP (assembly GCF_004006395.2). NCBI lineage: Bacteria > Bacillati > Bacillota > Clostridia > Eubacteriales > Clostridiaceae > Clostridium > Clostridium sp. AWRP. Next base: position 1,546,893 of record NZ_CP029758.2, read on the forward strand.
AAAATATTTCTTGTTGATGAAGGTATTGAGTAGGTAGCCATCGGATAAATATTTATAAAATTGAGGTGAAAGCATGTATAAAATAATGACAGTAGAGGATGATTTAAAACTTTGTGAAGAAATACAAGAAGCTCTTTTAAAGTGGGGCTTTAATCCTGTTAAAGTTAAAAACTTTGAAGATATACTTAATGAATTTGTACAAAACAAACCTGAACTAGTCATTATGGATATAAATTTGCCTTGTTTTGATGGATTTTACTGGTGTCAAAAAATAAGAGAAATATCAAAGGTACCAATCATATTTTTATCTTCAAGAAATACAAATATGGATATAATAATGGCAGTACAAATGGGTGGAGATGATTTCGTCACAAAACCATTTTCTATAGATATATTGGTGACTAAGCTTCACGCCATGCTTAGACGAACATATTCTTATGGAGAAAAATTAGGAGATGTACTTGAGTGCAGGGGAGTTATTTTAAATATAAATGACAGCACTTTATCCTATAATGAAAACAAAATAGAATTAACAAAAAATGAATTAAAAATACTGCTTCTTTTGATGAAAAACATAGGAAAGATAATCTCACGAGATAGGATTATGAGAATTTTGTGGGATGATGATACTTTTATTAATGACAATACATTGACTGTAAATGTAAATAGGCTTAGAAAAAGGTTGGAAGACATAGGCATTAAGGATTTTATAGAAACTAAAAAAGGACAAGGATATGTAATATTATGAATTTAAAAGTATATTTAAAAAAGTCTATATGGGCAATTATACATTTCATTATTATAATAACAATAGTTAATTTAGTACTAATAGGAACCACAGGATTTTCAAAGATTATGTATGACGTTATATATATGAATATTTTAGTTTTTTGTGTTTCTATATTCTTTTTAATATTTAGATATAAAAAGTGGAAAGAACGCTATAAAGATTTTTATGAAGGGTTGATGCAGGGGAAAAGTGTAGACTTACTAATTACTAAAGATGATGTTTTTGAAGCAAAGCTTATTAAAGATACAATAAAATTAAAAAACAAGGAACTTTATGAAAATGTAAATGAGTTAAAAAAAGAACTTGATGAATTAAATGAATATATAACAAAATGGGTTCATGAAATAAAGATTCCTATTTCAGTGTGTGAATTGATATCAGACAAGTTAGAAGATACTATTGATACAAATAGTGATATTCCTGAAAGTTTAAGGGGTGAACTTGCAAGAATTAAGTTTTTAGTTGAACAGGTACTTTATGCAGGTAGAGCATCTAGTTACTCACAGGATCTTTTAATAAATGAAGTAAATATAAAGCAAGTAGTAAATGAGGCAGTTAAAAAGAATGCATTTTTTTTCATTTCCAAAAGGATAGATCTAAGATTAAAAGAATTACAATTTAATGTTTTAACAGATAAAAAGTGGCTTTCTTATATATTGGAGCAGGTTTTAAATAATGCTTGTAAATATGTAGGTGAAAATGGAATAGTTGAAATTTATTGTGAAGAAGATGAAAAATCTATAAGCTTATGTGTAAGAGATAATGGAATAGGAATATTGCCTAAAGACATATCCAGGGTGTTTGATAAAGGCTTTACAGGAAGTAACGGAAGAAAAAGTGGAAAATCAACAGGAATGGGATTATACTTCTCCAAAAAAATGGCTGAAAAGCTAAATCATGATATAAAAGTTGTTTCACAAGCTGGAAACTATACAGAATTTATTATAACCTTTTATAAATTATCTGATTACTTTAAGGTATGAGTTTAATGCTCATGCTTTTTTTCTTGCTTAAAAATACTTAAGGTTACGAAAATGTCACATAACACTTTAAAATGTCATGTAATGTGATGGAGAAGAAAAAACAAAAAGATTAAAATTAATATATAAGATTAAAGAGGGCCTCTTAAAGTATATTGTAAGGAGGAAAATAAGCTTATGCTTAAAATAAAAAGAAAAATAGCAGCTGTATTAATGATAAGTATAATGTTTGCTTTTTCAGGGTGTGATAACAGCAGCAAGTATGTTTGTAAAAGTGGAAATAGGGTAGAAGCCTGGCAGAAGGATTTGGATTATCTTAAGGAAGAACTTCCTAAAAAACATAAGAATTTATTCTTTAAATTGAGTAAGGAGCAGTTCAACAGTGAAATTGAAGGTTTAAAGCAGTCTTTAAATAAAATGAATGATGATCAAATTCAAATGGGTATAAACAAAATAATGACATCTATTGGTGATGGCCATACAGGTACTAACATAAGTTCAGAAAAAATGTTCCCATTGGATTTGTACTGGTTTAATGATGGCATTTATGTTATTAATACAACAGATGAGTATAGTCAAATCAAGTATAATAAGCTGGTAAAAATTAATGATAAACCTATACAAGAGGTAATTAAAAGTGTTTCACAAGTAATTTCTCATGATAATGAACAGGGTATAAAGAGCCAGATAGGTTATTATATTGCAATGCCTTCAGTGCTTCATGGACTTAGTATCATAGATAATATGGATAGTTGTAAGTTTACTTTTGAAGATAGTAATGGGAAAACATCAGATGTGAATTTAAAACCATTAAGTGGGGATACAGTATTTAATGCTGTAATTGGTAAAGGAAAAGAAGGAGAGAAGACTCCTTTGTACATGAAAAATCAAGATAAAGCTTATTGGTATGAATATTTAAAAGACAGTAAAACAGTTTATTTTAGCTATAATAAATGTTCTGAAATGCAGGAAAAAAGCTTTAAACAATTTTCTAAAGAACTTATGGATGTAATTAATAAAAAAGATGTGCAAAAGCTTGTTATAGATTTGAGAAATAATGGAGGAGGAATTTCAACAATACTCAATGATTTCATTAAGGAAATATCAAAGAGCAAGCTAAATCAAAAAGGAAAGCTTTATGTCATTACAGGTAGAAAGACTTTTTCATCTGCAGTATTAAATGTTATAGATTTAAAGAAAAACACTAAAGCAATTTTTGTTGGAGAGCCTACATCAGGAAAACCTAACCATTATGGTGAAGTTAAAAAATTTAAGCTTCCAAATTCGGGATTAACTATAAAGTATTCAACAAAGCACTTTAATAATTATGATAAAGACGATTCTGAATTTATTCCAGATAAAGAAATAACAACATCTATAAAGGATTATGTAAATAATGTTGATCCTGTAATGGATTATATAATTAAAGGGGATAGATAAAATGAGTATAGTAATAGAAACTAAGGATTTAGGGAAAATATATGGTTCAAAAGCAGTGGCTTTTACAGCACTTCATGGTATTAATCTTAAGGTGGAGGAGGGTGAATTCTTAGGGATTATGGGTCCCTCTGGAGCAGGTAAAACTACTTTGTTAAATTTACTTTCAACTATAGATGTACCAACTACGGGGAATATTATATTTAATGGTAAGGATATAACCAAATTAAAAAATAAAGAGCTGTCATTATTTAGAAGGGATAAGATAGGTTTTATTTTTCAAGATTTTAATTTGCTGGATACTATGACTGTAGAAGACAATATAGCTCTGCCTTTAGCATTATCTAAGGTAAATCATAAAGAAATACAAAATAAGGTTAAACAATTAAGTGAGTTTTTTGGAATTGATAGGCACTTGAAAAATTATCCATATGAGCTTTCAGGAGGGCAAAAGCAGAGAACAGCAGCAGCAAGGGCTTTAATAACAGAGCCTTCCGTAATATTTGCAGATGAACCTACAGGAGCTTTAGACTCCAAGTCCTCTGCAGAACTACTTCAATGCTTGAGCAGCATGAATGAAAAGTTCAATAAAACAGTAATAATGGTAACCCATGATGTTTTTGCAGCAAGTTACTGCAAGAGAATATTATTTATAAAAGATGGAAAAATTCATGCCAGAATTGATAAAAATGAATCAAGAAAGGAATTTTTTCAAAGAATAATTGAAATGCTGGCCGCTTTGGGAGGTGCAGTTAATGAACTCCTTTAGTATAGCCTACAATAATTTTAAACATAATATAAAAACTTATGCTTTAAACCTTATGGCAATGATTTTTTCTGTGGCAGTTTATTATAATTTTATAGCTTTAAATGATAATCCACAAATTGTTCAAATTAATGAAATTATGAATATTGTTAGATCTGCATCAACTTCAACAGCAGTACTGCTTCTTGTATTTTTAGTATTTTTCATTTGGTATTCAAATTCCTTTTTTCTAAAGCAAAAGAAAAAAGAAATAGGAATTTATGCTTTTATGGGCATTGATAATTATAAAATAGGATTAATTTATGCCTTAGAAGGATTTTTACAAGGACTTCTATCTATAGTCATTGGCAGTTTTATTGGAATATTATTTTCAAAACTATTTATAATGCTTTTATGCAAAGTTGCTTTTTTAGATGTAAAAATAAACTTTTTTGTATCAGTACATGCGCTTATTGAAACAATTATTACATTTTTAATTATATTTTTTATAATTTCAGTTTTAGGTTATTTTAATATAGTAAGAAGTAAATTAATAGATTTATTTAATGCTTCAAGAAGGCAGGAAGGACTTCCTAAGTTAAGTAAGTTTAAAGCAGCAGCTTCAATCATAATAATTTTAATAGCATATGGTATGTGCATAAGCTTGCCCAAATTAGCGGTAATTGGCAGCGTTCCTATTATAACTATAATGATTATTTTTGCAACTTACTGGCTTTTTGGTTCTTTCTTTTCAATGATAATGAGATATATTTTAGATAAAAAACAAATTTTATATAATGGTACAAACATTGTAAGCATATCCAATATTGTTTTTAGAATTAAAGGAAATTACAAAACCCTTGCAACTATTGCTATTTTGATTGCATCAGCAATTACAGCCTTAGGAACAGCAGCTTCAATTAAATATAATACAAAAATAGAATTGGATCTTCCTTATTCTTTTACTTATATATTAGATGGCAACACAGGAGATGAAATTGAACCTAAAGTTAATAAGTATATTACTTCAGCAAATCACAATATTTTATTAAAGGAAAAAGTCAATTTTATTTTTGTAAATAAGTTCAAAATTGATAAAAACCTTTCAGAAGATGAATTTATGGTAGTTAAAGCTTCTGACTTTAAAAAGATAACAAAAGATTTAAAGGTTAAAGATGCAGAAGGAATTTTACAAAAATCAGAACTTAAAAGTGGTGAGGTAATTTATGTACAAAGACCTAAAACCCTTGTACAAGCAAGTAAAATAAAAAACATTGAGATTAGCAATTTAAAGTATAATGTAAAAATGGATTTAAAAACACCTTTATTTGGTGGAATAATAAATGATCCTTGTTTAGTAGTAAATGATAAAGATTATGAAATAATAAAGAGCAATTTTAAGGAAAGCAAATTTTATGGGATTATAGTAAATGATCAGAAAAATACATTAGATTTATCTGCAAAGCTAAGAACTATAAGAGTTTTAGACAATAACTTATATTCCTATGCTCAAAAATATAGATCTGGGTATGAAGCTTATGGAGTTATTTTCTTTATGGGATGTTTTTTAGCACTTGTTTTTGTAGTAGCTACAGGAAGCATTATTCATTTTAAAATTTTAAGTGAAGCCTATATGGACAAGGAAAAATATAAAATTTTATTGAAAATTGGAATGACGGAAAGAGAACTAAAAAGTACTATTTCAAAACAAACAGCAGTATATTTCATCTTGCCTTTGCTTGTAGGTGTAATTCACAGTTCATTTGGTATAGTGATATTGAGCAGGTTAATGGATTGCAATTTATTATTGCCTACAGCTGTAAGTGTTGCGACTTTCATTGTAATTTATGGGATGTTTTATATTTTTACATTGGGTAAGTTTAGAAAAGTTATTTAAGTTAGCTTACTATTTATATGGTAGACGGGGTGAATAAATATATTTAAATTGTATAGTGATTTATGTAAAATTGCTATACAATTTTTATATTAAATATGAAGGATAAATATAATATAAAATTTGCATATATTTTTGCTTCACAAGCAACAGAGGAAGCTTCAGAAAATAGTGATGTAGACATAGTCATATATTTAAGTGGATTTGCAATAAATCTGTTTATAGTTCTTTTTATGTGAGTATTTGTTTAAATAGGCTGAGTTGTAGGATATAATAAAGTAAGAAATTGTTTTTTGTTTTTTGAAAATGATTGTAGATATGGAAGTGATAATGTGAATTTTAAACCATTACCAATAGGTATAGATAATTTTGAAATGCTAATAACTAGAGATTATTATTATGTTGATAAAACATTACTTATCAAAGATTTAATAGATAGCAAAGCTTCTGTAAATTTGTTTACAAGGCCAAGAAGGTTTGGAAAAACTTTAAATATGAGTATGCTGCAGTATTTCTTTGAAAATAGTGAAAAAGACAATTCTTATTTATTTGAGAATTTAAATATAATGAAAGCAGGAGAAAAATACTTATCACATATGGGGAAATATCCTGTAATAAACATTTCATTAAAATCTACAAAGCAGCCAACCTTTGAATTAGCACTAAAGTGTATTAAGGATGAACTTGTAGATGAATTTAGGCGTCATGATTACATTTTAAAAAGTGATAAATTAAGCAAAGAAAAAGAAGAATATGAAAGAATAGAAAGAAAAGAGTTTGGTGAAGAACTTTATATAACAGCACTAAAATTTTTATCACAGTGTTTAGAAAAATATTATGATAAGAAAGTAATAATACTTATAGATGAATATGATGTGCCTCTTGAAAATGCATTCTTTGAAGGATTTTATGATAGGATGATTAAATTTATAAGGTCTCTTTTTGAATCCGCATTAAAAACAAATGTTTCCTTAGAATTTGCAGTGGTAACAGGCTGTCTAAGGATTTCAAAGGAGATTATTTTTACAGGACTAAATAATTTAGAAATTATATCCATATTGAGTGAATATTATGATGAGTATTTTGGATTTACTCAAGAGGAAGTGAGTAAAATTCTAGAAGACTATGGACTTAGTGAAAAGGAAGAATTAACTAAGGAGTGGTACAATGGATATATTTTTGGTAATGCTGAGGTATATAATCCCTGGAGTGTTGTAAAATTTGTGAAGGATTTGTATAAAAATAAAAACGCATTTCCATCCTCCTATTGGGCAAATACCAGTTCCAACAGTATAGTTAAAAGCTTAATAGAAAGGTCAGACTCTAAAACTAAGCAGGAGATAGAATTATTAGTTGAGGGCAAAACTATAGAAAAACCTATTCATGAAGATATAACCTATGATGAAATTTATGATAGCATGGATAACTTATGGAACTTCATGTTTTTTACTGGATATTTGAAAAAAGTAAGCGAAAGAATGGATAATGAAGATAAACGTTATTTAGAATTGAGTATACCAAATAGAGAAGTTAAATATATTTTTAGAACTAAAGTCTTAAAGTGGTTCGAAGATAAGGTAAAAGCAAAAGATTTAAGTAAACTATATAATGGCATAATAAATGGAGAGCCTGAAATTTTTGAAGAAGAATTAGGAAGATTGCTTATGGAGACTATAAGTTTCAATGATGCTTATGAAAATTTTTATCATGGCTTTGTTGTAGGAGCTTTAGCTAATATGCATGATTATATTGTAAAATCCAACAGAGAAGGTGGAACGGGACGCAGTGACTTATTTATAAAATCTGTGTCTAAAAGGGGAGTAGCAATAGTTATCGAATTTAAAATAGCCAAAAGCATTGATGATTTAGAAAAAAGAGCAGAGGACGCATTAGATCAAATTGAAAATAAAGGTTATGATATGGAACTTAAAAGCGAAGGCTATAAAAATATTATAAGGTACGGTATAAGCTTTTATGAGAAAGACTGCTATATAAAAATGAAATAAAAAAGGGGCTGTCGCATTAGCATAAAAATTTATGTTAATGCGACAGCGTTTTTTTAACATTTTATAGAAATTTATATGATGATTTAAAGCAAAATAAGCTTGATAACTAAAAAATGATGCAGTTTAATAAGCCCTCGATATTAAGACTTTTTTTATTTAGGGAATCTTTAAAATTTTAAAATTAAGCACTCTTTTTAAGTTGAAAAAGATGTGTCCCTGTTCTGGCTGACTGAATTTTATTATGGAGCTTATTTATATTATGTGCCATCGCTAAAAGAATATTTTCCACCAAAATATTCTTTTTACCTTTACTTAGATATCTACGAAATCCCATATCCTGTTTTATCTCTGCAAAAGAACCTTCGGCTTGGATACTTCTATTCATTCTTAACTCGCAGCCTTCTTCACTTACAATTCTTTCAAGATTCTCTTTGCGAAGTATGTTGAACAGCTTTGAAGTTTCAAGACTTTTTACTCTTTCTTCTAATGGAATTTTACAGTTATATCCTTTTATACATGTGAAGATTGCAGTAACTGTAAATATAAGAGTAAATGTATCTAGTTACTGGTCTTGAATACATTTTGAAATAATAGTATAATATTTATTGATCGAAAAAATGTTCGATAAATAAATAATGGAGAAAAAAGATGAAGATAGGAATAATAGATGCAGATTTAATGGATAATGGAACTAGACATCCCAATCTCGCTTTAATGAAAATTGCAGGATATTATAAGGATAAAGGAAATGAAGTAAAATTAGTGTATAAATCTTATAGTGAAGTAAAAGAGTACGATGTAATCTATATGTCAAAGGTATTTACATTTACGAAGGTACCAGAATGGATTTTGGGCTTGGACAACGTACATATTGGAGGTACAGGATTTTTTGAAGATGGTGGTGAAAATTTGCCTGATGAGATAGAGCATCATATGCCTTATTATGATTTGTATAAGGAATATGTTGAAGAAGAAATAGACAAAGGGAGAAGTAGGACTAATTTTGCGGATTACTTAGAATATTCTATTGGATTTACTACTAGGGGGTGCTTTAGGAAATGTTCGTTTTGTGTTAACAAAAAATATGATCATGTAGAGCGCCATTCATCAGTGAGTGAATTTTTAGATGAAACTAGACCATATATATATTTGTGGGATGATAATATTTTGGCATATCCACAGTGGCGAGAGGTTATTACAGAGCTTCAAGAAACCGGCCGGCAGTTTCAATTTAGACAGGGAATTGATTTAAGGCTCATGACTGACGAAAAAGCTAAAGTATTTAACTTAGTGCACTATCAGGGAGATTTTATATTTGCGTTTGATCATGTTGAAGATAGGGAGTTGATATCCGAGAAGGTACAATTATGGAAACGGTATTCTTCAAGGGTATGCAAAATGTATGTGCTAAGTGGATATGATTCACAAGATGAGAAGGATATAGCAAATGTATTTGCAAGAATAAATATTTTAATGAAATATGGAAGCATACCATATATTATGCGTTATGAGGATTACAAAGCAAGTAAATTTAGAAGTATGTATGTGGAATTAGCTAGATGGTGTAATCAACCGCAGTTCTTCAAAAAAAAATCATTTAGGGAGTTTTGCATAGCTAATCAAGAGTATAAAAAGAACCAAGATTCAAATTGTGCTGCATACCAGACAATGATCGATTTTGAAAGAGAATTTCCCGATATTGCAGGTAAATATTTTGATCTAAAATTTGAAAATGAGAATATATACAAGGTACAATATGGTTATGGAAGAAAATATGCAAATAAGCCACAATGTAAGTATTGTAAGACAAGTGGTAGTTGCTGGGAAAGGTTTATAGGTAGCAACAAGGATAAAGAATTTTTAAAATTGTATTTTACAAAAGAAATAGATCTTCTATGTCTTGATTATCCTAATGCAGAATGTAATTTTGATGGCTATGATGCTGCAAGATATGTGTTAGATGTTATCAAAAGAAATTCAGTAGATCAGATAATAGAATGTCTAATTGATGCTAAAAATAGAGAGCCTGTATCTGCAAATAATATTCCTCAATATAGTAATATTGAGGATGCGTTTTATAGCTTAGTTAATATTTTAATGCAATTTAAGAAAGAAACTATTGGGTTTGAAAATATAGGATACTATTTGGAAAGAAAGGATAGGCCAGATAAAAAATCAGATAGTGCTTTAAAAAAATATGGAGAAAATCATACTAAGCTAGCATGCTTATTAGACCTAGTTCACATTACTAAAAATGGAATACGCTCAGATATAAGAATAACTAAAATGGGAGAACTTTATAGTAAACTTTCTAGGAAAGAGCAGGAAGATATAGCAATAAAGTTGTGCTTAAGAATACCAATTGTTCAAAATAGATTTGTGGAAGATAAGAAAATTGATACCATCGACAGAGATTTTAAAATTTTATCTAAAAAAACTCAAAAAAGAAGAAGATCTAATGTCCTAAATATGGTAAAATTGATCTTAGAAAGAAGCACTATATATAATACGAGATATTTTATGATTTAATGTAGAAGGTGTGATATATTTTGAGCTTTAATAATATTGATATTAAGTCCAGCTATGAAACAGGCCAAGATGATCTTATTCAGGAATTCTATGTGCCTGTTTTAGAAAATGCAGTTAGTTATGACCGTATAGCTGGATTTTTTTCGTCTTCATGTTTAGCTATATCAGCTAAAGGAATTGTGGGCTTGATCAAAAATGGTGGAAAGATGAGAATAATTGCATGCCCTAAGATAAATCAAAATGATGTTAATGCGATTTATTTGGCGACTGAAAATCCTGAAAAATATTTAGAAGATAATTTATTAAATGAGTTACAAATATGTGAAGACGTATTTGAGCAACAACATGTAAATGCATTAGGATGGTTAGTAGCTAAGCAATTGTTAGAAATTAAAATTGCCTTTGTATATGAAAATGGAAAACTATGTACGGGAAATGATGCGATTTTTCATCAAAAGGTAGGAATCTTGTGTGATGAAGAAGGAAATGAAATTTCTTTTAGCGGATCTATAAATGAAACTGCATCTGGATGGCTTAAAAATATAGAAGAATTTAAGGTGTTTAAATCGTGGAAAACAGAGCAAAAAGAATATATAAATTCTGATATTAAGAAATTTCATGACTTTTGGAATTCAAATAGAAAAAACGTTAAAATGTATAATTTACCTATTACAGTAAAAAAAAGGTTAATAGAGTATGCGGACAATTTTGAAATCGAAAAAATAACTGCAAAACAATACAACAAAAATAGGAGATATAACGAGAGTCAGGAAAAGTTGAACTTATTTAATTATCAAAAGGAAGCAATCAAAAAATGGGAAAAAAACAATCGCAAGTTATTATTTCAAATGGCGACAGGAACAGGTAAAACGAGAACGGCAATAGGATGTATTGCAGATGTTTTAAATGATGAAGATAAGGTGTTGATCATTGTTTCCTGTCCACAAGGAACTTTATCTATGCAGTGGAAAGAGGAAATTGATAAGTTAAATTTAGGCATAGAGAAGTCATATGTTATTGATGGAACCAATACTAAATGGAAAAGTAATTTAAAAGAGCTTATTTTAAAAAGTGAGATTAATTATTACACTAGCGTAATAGTGTATACAACACATAGAACTTGTTCTAAAAGTGAGTTTATAGAAAGCATAAATATGTGCAGTGATAGGCAAAAGATATTATTTATTGGAGATGAAGCTCATGGACTTGGGTCTGTAGTATATAGAAGAGGATTGCTAGATAGATATAATTATAGAATTGGACTTAGTGCAACTCCAAGTAGGTGGTTTGATGAAAGTGGAACTACGGTGCTGGAAAAATATTTTGGAAATGATTTGTTTGAATTTTCAATTGCGGATGCTTTAACTAAGATAAATCCATTAACTAATGAGACTTTCTTAGTTAATTATTACTATAAATTAAGCTTTGTTGATTTGGATGATCAAGAAATTGAAGAATATAAAAAGTTATCTAGTGATGTAATTAAAATGAAAAAATATGCTAAAGAATCTATTGAATATGAGAAAAGGCTGGAAAATATTTTATATAAGAGAGCTAATATTGTGAAGAATGCTAATGCTAAGTATGAAGAGCTGGAAAAAATAATTAATTTAATGAATGATGTTAAAGATACTATCATTTTTGTTTCAGATGAACAAATTGACGAAGTTTTAAGAATATTAGGTAGAAAAAAAATTGTAGCCCATAGATTGACACAAAATGAAAAAACAATTCCAGATATTAAGTATGGCGGAAAAACAGAACGGATGGATATCATTGATAAGTTTAAAACAGGTTATTATAAGGTATTGGTAGCAATAAAATGCTTAGATGAAGGTATTGATATACCAAGTGCTAGTACAGCAATATTGATGGCAAGTAGTACTAATCCACGTGAATATGTTCAAAGAATAGGGAGGGTAATAAGGTGGGCTCCAGGGAAAACTAGAGCAAACATTTATGATATTTCTATAAGACCAAGTATAAATAGAATAGGAATTAAGGAATTAGTTCAATTTGAAAGATTAGTTATTAGTAAAGAAAGAAATCGTTTAGTTGATATTTCAACTAATGCCTTAAATAATGCGGAAGCATTGGAATTAATTAATTCAGTATTGGAGTGATATAAATGGGGTTAAATAGAAAAATATTAAATAAAATTGTCACTAAAACAAACGATGATAAGAGGATGCAGAAATTTATAATTAATATCTTACAAGCAGAAAACAAAGGCATTGGAAGATATACCAAATTTTATAGAGATCAATTAGAAAAGGCTACTGAGGAGGCTAAAGCTAATGAGGATTGATTATATAGAAATAATAAACTATAGACAGTATATAAATGTAAGATATGAATTTGGAAAAAAGAAGGGTTATGATTTACATATAATTAAGGGAAAAAATGGTATGGGTAAAACCAACTTGCTTAATGCTATAACGTGGTGTTTATATAATGAAGAACCTCATTTAGGAAAAGAAAATTCAGGCAAACCTAGATTAAATACTTTAGTTTTAAATAAAGCTAAAGCTGACGGAATTGAAAAATGTGAAATAATAGTTAGGGTAGCATTATCTGAAAATAGCAATTCTATTGTTTTTGAAAGAAAGCAAGAGTATGGAACTAATGGACATGGTTTTGAATATAAGCCGTCTTTTAGTGTCAGTTGCATACAAGGTCAAGGTGAAGCAAATGTGTTTACAGATGATGAAACTGCAAATAACTATGTTAATAGGTATTTACCCTATGGTATTAGAAATTATTTTTTCTTTGATGGAGAGCAATTAGAAAAATACGTTCTAAATGAGCAAGGCGAAGAAATTAAACAAGCTATCCATGTCATTTCACAGGTTAAACTTTTGACATCAATGAAGGATCGGTTGGAAAAAGTTGTGAATGAATTAAATTCTGAGGCAGGTAAAAAAAATAAAAATATAAATGTTGAAGTTAAACAAAAAAATGATTTAAAAAACAAAACTGAGAATATGGAGGATACTATCAAGGAATTAAAAAAGCAAATTATAGTTTCTGAGAGTGTAATTAAAGAGTGTAATGATTTCTTGAAAGGTAAAGATGGTGTTCCAGAAAAAGAAAAAGAATTTGAAGATCTACAGGAAGACTTAGCAAACAAGATTGCAGAAAAAGAAGAGGTAGATGCTGAAATACGTAAATTTATTATACGATATAAAACATTATTTTCATTCTATCCTGCGATTAAGGATGTATATGATAAAATATGTAAAAAAGAAATTGAAGGAGCCTTTCCACCATCAATAGATAAAGATTATTTAAAGAGAATGTTAAAGGAACATAAGTGCTTTGTGTGTGATAGAGATTTAGGTCAACATGATGAAAAATCAGTTAAAAACTTGTTAGAAAAATTATCATTATCATCGGAGCCAATTCAAATATTAACAAAGATCAAGGGCGAATTGGAAGATAGAATAGATGAAACTAAAGATTATATAGTAAAAAGGGACAAATTGTTTGGTAGAAGCAAATCTATAGAGGTTCAAATTGAAAAAATTGAAGAAAAACTTAATAAATTAGATAGTTATTTAAAACGTTTTTCTAACAAAGAAAAGATAAGAAATATGCACCAAAAAAGAATTGATAATACTAATTTAGTGAAGGTAAATAGAACTAGACTTGTAACATTAGAAGTCCAATTTGGAGAAATGAAAAAAGAATTAAAGAATATTGAGAATAAGATAAAAGATGATATGGAGGCAATAAATGAGTTTAATGATCTTAATAGAAAAATAGATTTTGCAATGAGATCAAAGGGGATTATTACTGCAATAGAAACAGAAATGATGGACGAAGTAAGAGAGAAAATGAGATGTGAAATAATGAAGTTATTTGAGGAGTTAGAGTGGAAAAAGGAATCATTTAGCCATATTGAATTGGATGAAATGTATAATTTGGAGCTATTTGATAACGATGAATTTCCATCAATAGGTACGTGTAGTGCTGGAGAAAGAGCTTTATTAGCACTATCCTTTACATTAGCATTACAAAAGGTTTCAGGTTACGATTCTATGTTGTTTATAGATACGCCTGTAGGTAGAATTGACGAGGACAATAGGGCTAATTTTGCTCAGGTATTAAAGAATGTATCAATGAACAAACAAATAATAATAACATTCACTAATTCTGAATATTCAAAAGAGATTCAAAATGTATTTGAACCTATTAGGAGCTCTTTTGTAGAATTGGTAACTAAAGATGAAAAAGTCACTACGTTAAATGTGGAGGAATAAAAATGGATAATAAAGATAATGGAATTAAATTTTTGCATAGAGGTGCAGCAAAAAAAGAAATTGTAGATAGGATTGATAAAAATAAATTCTTAGGATTAAATAATCCGAATACAAGCAGAATAGATTTGTTCTTATTTGCTATGGCATTAGGAATGGATACTACACCAACGGAAGTAAAACAGAAAGAAACGTTTATTCGTGATGAATATATAAAAATAAAGCATGATGCCTTTTTTTATTCAGCATTTATATACAAGATGGAAGATAAAGAGAATTTTGATGCAATAAAAAATATAGATAATGTATATGAATTTGCAGAAAAATATGCGAATACTGGATTTGATTTAATCGATGATATGATGAAAACTAAATCGGAGTCAGTTTCTGAATTAGAATTAGTAAAAGAGATGGACCAAGAATATGATAAATTTTTTGGTAAATAGTATGATTGTTATTAGTGATATGAATAAATTTTAAGACGAAATTATTTAACTTAGGCAAATTTGGAGATAGCTTTTTTATATTCTTTTGATACATAATCGACTAAAGGAAAGGGATTACTCCCTTTCCCTCGTCTTCTTTTCATGCTAATATTTGTTTAGTCTCCACCAACTATTTTTGTTGGGATGTCTATGTTTTCAGAAGTTTAGCACTTAAAAAATTTTTAGGACGATAGTCCTTTGAATTATAAAGCCTTATGAATATTTACAGTAGAATTAATAGATTCTGATTTTTATTGGAAATTATGTAGAAAAAATTTGCATAATAAAAACAACAGATAAATTTACATCAGTAGAAATCTTGTGGAATATAATGCATAAAAGATAGAATATTGAAAATAATATCTTTCATCAATTGAAGGCGGAATGGAATTTAGGTGCTAAATCTCTGCCAGTAAAATATAAATCTTTATAGAAATATTGTGTATGCTAAAATTGATACAAATATAATTACAAATAAAACCTAATAAAAAATAGGGAGATTTAATCATGGAAAGAAAAATTTACATGGAGAAGCTTTTTTCAAAGCAAAGAGAAAAACTTATAGATATGTGTATTAGAATTCAAAAACAAGGGAAAAAATTTCTTTACATAATGCCTTCCAGTGCTGTTATAAAAGAAGTAAGGAGAAAGCTGTTAAATGAAGGATGTGGACTTTTAGGCTCTAGAGTAATCGTTTTCGATGATTTAGAAATGGATATAGTAAAGGAAGAAATTCCACAGGATAGAGTTATATTTGAGCCTGTGGTGAAGGTAATTATTTCTGAAATTTGCAGCAAGCTTAAGGAAACAGAAAAACTTAAATATTATGAGAAATTGTACAATAAAAAAGGTTTTCATAGTGAAATTGCAGCACTAATTAGAAGCTTAAAAAGAAATTGTATAGATGAAGAAAAGTTTTTAAAAGTTAAGGAAAACATAGAAGATGAAGTTTTAAAAGCTAAAATGGAAGATTTGTTTTTAATATATACAAGCTACAATAAAAATTTAAAAGAAAATAATATTTATGATAGAAATGATATTCCATTAGAAGGCATTAGATTAGCTCGCAATTTTAAGAAAATAAATAAATATGACTCCATTATAATAGATGGTTTTACAGATATAGAAAACATAAGTATAGAGCTTATAGAAGAAATAGCGGGGAGCAGTAATGTAAATATATATGTAAATTGTCCTTATGTAAATTCTTTTATGGAGGATTTCTTAGGGGAGGAAATAAAAAGTCCCTTTGAAAAAATGGGCTTTGAAATAGTAAGTGAAGATGGGGAACTTTATGATATAAAAGATGACTTTAAGGAATTAGGAAATAAATTTTATTCAGGTGAAAGATTATCTTGTAATGTAGAAGGACTTAATATAAAAGCTTATCCTTGTATAAAGACGGAAATCAGGGAAACTGCAAGAGATATAAAAGAAAAGCTTATGGGTGGAGTGAATCCAAAAGACATTGCTATTTACATAAATAATAAAGAAGATTACTCTCCATATATGGTTGATATATTTAATGAGTTTAATATCCCTGCGGCTTTAAATTATGAGATAGCTCTTAGCAGCTCAGAACTTATTAGAAAAATGGTTAAAGGTCTTTTAGAGTATGAAAAAGACAGCTGCTCTGGGGAAGAGTGGTTTAAAATATTGCACCAGCAGATGGAAAGTAAGAAAGACTATATGGCAGAGCTTATTTATAAGGTGTTTAATTCAAATATTGATGTTGATGATAAATTTGAACTTATGGCTTTTGAAGGATTTAAAAATTTAATTCATGAACTAAAGCTTAGCTTTGAAAAAAGTGAAATGATTAATAACCTAAATTTCGTACAAATATAAAACTTGTATTTGTACATAAATTCCTGTTAGTATTAACTATAATATTCCTTTAGCTTCCAATATTTTAGGCAAAGCCTGCTGGAATAATATACAAATATTAAAAATGATAACACTAAAAATAGCTAAAATTTTATTTCTAGTTTTGGATTAATTTGTATTGATTAAAAGTCAATTTTCAACTTCAGATATTAAAAGTCATTTGTATATATTTAGGACTACAAAGTGCGTCAGCAATTAGCCTTGCTAGATTTGTTATCGGTGGAATATTTACACTAATTCCTTCAGAAGTCCTTTTTACAAAACCTTTTATAGTTCCAATACTTTTGACTAAAACTCTTACTCCTACATTTTCAAGTTCTGTTCCGCACAGAACTGTAGATTTAAACCAACTTATGAGATTATGTGTTATAAATACTAGCCATAAAAATCCGTAAATGCCGTAAAACTTTGAAGTTCTTAGGTTTTTTATATGGTATACATTCTTTGCCATTTTAAAGAAAGCCTCTATAGTTTGATGTTTGTTATAAAAATGAAATATCTCTACTGCGTTCATATCCTTACTGCTTATATTGGTTATTAGTAGTGAATATTTTAGTTTTCCTTTTGAAGACAGCGTCTGAACTATAATGTTTCTAACTCCATTGTTTTCTGGAAGTTCGTAAACCCAAGCAGCCTTATCGGCCTGAGTATATTCTGAGTAATCTATATCTTTGGCAATATTTTTAGCACTTACTGTGGAGTATGCCTTGGTAACGAATTTTAACTTAGAAATTGAAAGCAGCTTTTCAACGTTATCTGATGAACCAAAGCCACTATCAGTTCTTAAGATTAAGTTACCATTATGAAGTTGATCTTTATATTTAGACAGTATAGCTTTTAGTAAGTCATTATAGTGGTCAGTACAATGGGTATTTCCAGAATCTAAAAACATTGCTACTGTTTCAGAATGTTCACCAGTAAAGGCGGCAGCTAGTTGATATCCTCTTTGATTTTTTTTCTTAGCAAAGTAGCCTTTTTCAGCTAGTTCAAAAGTTTTACCATTAGCAATTAGACCTGTTTGGTCACAGTCTACAACTACTTGCGTATGAGAGGAGATTGAATTACTGTGTTCCCTAAAAAGATGGTGGTGAATATCTTGCAGTTGGCTTATACTGTCAGAATCAAACCGTCTAATTAGCTCATTAATCTGTGATTGGTCTGGGGCCGTATCCATATCAAACATATTTAGAGCAAGTTTTTCTACACCAAGCTTTTCATTGATATCTTTAGTAGTCTCACAACCAATAACTATAGACATCATAGTAACAATAAGTTTTTGGTAAACAGAATAAGTTACTTTTTTCATTTTAAGCTTAAAACTTTCAAATGGCTTAAATAAGTTGATTTTTAAACCAAATTGCATTACTGCAATTAACCAAGTGGAGGTAGTTTCCTCTTTACAGTTATTTTGAGTAAAGGTAAAATTATTCATAGGATAATACCTGCCTTTCTTAATTTTTATCTGCAAATAAAATTATACTTTAAGGCGTGGTATTATCCTACTATTTATTTTTTGGAAACTACAATTTGGAAACTACTAAAGTTTTGTTTGTACAAAACTTAGGTAATTATAATTACTTACATATTGATTTCGTAGATAAAACTGTGGATTTAGGAGGAGCTGTTCCATTAGATTTACATTGCAATTATTCTATAGATCAGATTATGGCTGCCTTTGGATATTTTAATGAAAATAAA
This sequence comes from Clostridium sp. AWRP, assembly GCF_004006395.2. Classification (NCBI taxonomy): domain Bacteria; kingdom Bacillati; phylum Bacillota; class Clostridia; order Eubacteriales; family Clostridiaceae; genus Clostridium; species Clostridium sp. AWRP. Next base: position 1,565,603 of record NZ_CP029758.2, read on the forward strand.
AAGCCATCCTTTAGAGAAGGAGTAAAGTATTTTAGAGAAATGAAAGTAGATGTCTTTTTTATAACTTTAAATAAGTCGGAAAAGGACTATTCCCCTTCCACTCTTTATGAGGACTACGCCATGAATGAGAGGTTATTCCACTGGCAAAGTCAAAGTAGAACCAGTTTAGAAAGTGAAACAGGACAAAGGTATATTAATCATTTCAAAACAGGTAATAAAATAGTTTTATTTGTTAGAGAAAATAAGAAGAAGGATGGTTTAGCTGCACCTTACATTTATTTGGGAGAGGCAGAGTATGTAAGTCACAGAGGAAACATGCCTATTAGCTTTGTGTGGAGATTGAAGGAAGAGATGCCTGCGGGGATTATGGGAGCAGCTAATAAGGGAGTAGTTTAAAAAATACAATTGGTAATGCATCTTTAGGTTGGGGTGTGTACTTTTTAGGAGAAATAGATTTGGCTAAGAAATATTGTGAAGATACTATGTTTAGATTATGAGAATAGGATATAATAGAGGTGTAAAAAATGTTTTCATATAATGCTAAAGTGTTTTTATGGAGGTATGTTTAAATGAAGAATAATAATGAAAAATTATATGATATATTTTTAAATTATTCTTACAATGATTTAATGGATTTGTTTAGAAAAGCTAAATGTAAAGAAGAACAGGATTTTTATGCTATGCTTTCTAACTTAGTGCTTCAAAGAGAAGCAGAAAAGGTTATAGGTAAGTAGTATGCCAACATATACAATATTTGCAGGAGTTAGTAGGGGTGGGCATGGAATACCTGATAAAGATGTAGAAAGAAGATATAGTGAATCTTTAAATAACTTACTTAATGTTAATGAATTATGTGATGAAATTAATATTTATGATAACACAGATATATTTAAGCTGGTGATATCTATAAGAAATGGGAAAATGATATGGTATGACAAAAATTTACCTAAATGGACAAAAACAATAATGAATTCAGAAGTTTGAAAAATTATTAATCTTCCCCAGTAGAGTCTTTGAGTGTTTGATGAGTACTTGAGGGGGCTTTACATATGGAATAAGTAAGATTCATTGATAGATTAGGAAAAGAAAAAGGGATTACAGATCAGTTGGCAAATTTTATTGAAATGTCCACATCGGCAGTATCAAAACAGGAAAATTTTAAGGAGAAAAAATGAAATTTTGTGGTATAGATGTACATTTAAGAACTTTGTCAATTGCAGAAATAGATGAGAATTTCAATGTAAGTTTATTGAAGAATATGATTTTGAATGAACTAAAAGAATATATAAAGAATACTCCTATAACTTTAATAGCAATAGATGCACCATATAACCTAAATCAAGGTTTAATGAATGATGAAGCATATAGAGATAAGCTAGGTAGAAAAATTAATGGACATTATAATAAAAAAGTTTCAGAATACGAGTTATCAAGAAGAGGTATAAATCCATTTTCTACTCCATCATCTATGGAAATAGTAAGAAGTAAAAACTATTTATCTTGGATGGAAACAGGATTCAAAGTATATAATATTTTAAAAGAAAAAGGATTTGAATTACTAAATGAAAGTAATTTAAATGAAAAGAAAGATAGAGGAATGATTGAAGTATTTCCTCATGCTTGTTTTACAGTTCTTAAAGGAAAGCTTCTATCCAATAAAAATACTGAAAAAGGAATAAATAAGAGAATAAATGTTATTGAGGGACAGGGCTTTACTGGAATTAGAGATTATCTTAAAAATATAAATAAGAAGTATAAGGATGATTTCCTGGATGCATTAATTGCAGCTTATACTGCATATAAAATATATAATGGAAGCGGAACGTTTGTTGGTGATATGGTAGAAGGACAGATTGCTTTACCAGTAGATAAAATTAAAGATTCATATAAAAGAGCAGCAGATCTAACCAATTAATGGAGCACCAGATGCTCTAGAATTATTAAAAACCAAGCAGAATGAAGATATTAATGTAACTATAGCAGGTGAAAATAATGAAATTGTAAATGTTACTTTGGTAAGTATGAAAAATAGAAGCGATGGCTTAAAAGTTTCAGATGAATATAAGAAAATACTTAAAGATTTTTGGGGAAGTAGTGGAGATGGAAAAGAATATATAATAAAAATAATATTTTAAAGGAATACATAATAATAGAGATAAGTTTTAACTTTCAGAAGTTTTATAAGATTTTGTAGAAAAGTTACTATTTAGCTCCATTTTTTTACTGTAAAAAGAGATGAATATGTTATAAAATGGTAGTAGTGTTTGAAACTTTATGTAAAAAGAGCAATTAATGAAGAATAATTTATAGAAAAATTTTAGTGAGTTGTTTTTATTGATAACTTAAGGAGCAGATGAAATGGAAGAGAATAATGTAGGCTTTAATATAGAATATGAAAGAAAAAAGAAACTTCTTAAATCATTTATAGAGCAACTTTCCAAACTTATAGAGGAAAAAGATTTTCTTTTAAATGTGAAAAAGGTAAATATAGAAACAAAATATATGTGTTCCATTGGAAAGTATGAAATGGAGAGAATGAACTTAAATTTTGAAATAAGAGCTTTGAAAAAAGAAATATCCCTTAGACAATCAGCATTAAATAGGGGAGAAGTTGTGTCAGAAGAATATATCCAACAAGTTATGAAAGAAGAATTGAGAGTTTGGCATGAGAAGATAAATGCTTTTTCCAAGCAGATAAAAGATGCAGAAATATTTATGAAATTACCAAAGCTTTCTGATGAAGAAAGCAAAAGATTTAAAAGCTTATATAGAAAACTTATAAAGCTTTTGCATCCGGACATACATAAATGTGATGAAAGGGACAAACTTTTGTGGCAAAGGGTTTGTGAAGCTTATAAGAATGGAGATTTAGAAGAATTAGAGAACTTGATGTATTTAGTGGAAGACAAAAATATGGATGATTTATTATATAAACAAGATGAAAGTATAGAAGATAAAATTGAAAAGTTAAAGAATTTAATCTTTAAATGCCTGGATAAGATAGATAAAATAAAGAAAATGTTCCCATTCACAATTGAAAAGGAGATTTCAAATGATCAGTGGGTGAAAGACAAAATTGATGAAATTCAGATAAATATTCAGTTCTTGAAAACCTATAGGGAAAGATTAAAGGTTGTACTTAGCGAATTTAAATAAGTTTTAGGGGATGTGAAGTATGGATGACAAGGCTTTAACTAAATTTAATACTTCAGGGACAAGCCTCATAAATTCCTTTTCCACAGGAAATTTACCCATGCCATATGCTAATGAGATATTTTTATTAAATATATGGATTGCAGGTTTAAACTATTATGAAGGACACAGCATAGAGAAGGAACTAAATGTAGGAGACAAGTTACTGTTAAAAAGGGAGCCCAAAAATCAATATGATAATTTGGCTATAGAAATATATGATGCTAAAAATAGAAAGCTAGGGTATGTGCCAAGAACAAAAAATGAGGTTATATCAAGGCTCATGGATGGCGGAAAGCTGTTGTATGGTATAATTACTGAAATTGAATATGAGTATTTGCAGATAAGTGCAGATATTTTTATGAGTGATTTTTAAATAATAGAACTGAAATTGCAGTAAAGTAGAGAATATTATTTGAAAGTATAAATTAAAGTAAAGGGGCATTTTTTAGGAGTGCTTAGAAATAAATATTTAGCTATTGCTTCAAAAGAAGATATAACTTTTAAAAGTCTTATATTAGGTGGAGTAAATGATATCAAGAATATTAAGCTTCAAATTAGAGAAGGAAGGGATTAAAATGACAGATTGTATATTTTGTAACTACAACAAATCAGAAATAATAGCAGAAAATAAGCTTGCTTTTGCTATAATGGATAAATTTCCTGTAAATGAAGGCCATACCTTGATAATACCCAAAAGACATTTTCCATTTTTGTTTGAAGCCTCAGAGGAAGAATTAAAAGCTATATACAGCCTTATGTATGAGGTTAAGGAAATGTTAGATATTCAGTATGAACCGGCAGGATACAATGTGGGAGTTAATATTGGTTATTATGCTGGACAGACAATAAAGCATTTGCATGTTCATCTAATTCCTAGATATAAGGGAGATGTAGAAAATCCTAGAGGGGGAGTTAGAAACTTAAAGAAGGCTTTAGTTGAGTATGATGGGTAAAATACAATATTTGTAACGTTAGGGTGGAAGCATGTATAAAATAATGACAGTAGAGGATGATTTAAGACTTTGTGAAGAAATACAAGAAGCTCTTTCAAATTAATAGAAATAAAAGATATACTGCAGTGTGGATTAAAGAAGATGGAAAAAAGATATTTGAAGTAATGGTTTAATTAAATTTTTTGTAGTTACGGAGATTGGTAAAGGATAATTCATACGTTGAAAAGTTTTTATGATAAATTAAAAGTGAGGGCTGTAGTGATGAAAAAAGTTAAATTAGAAGATATTATAGAAGCTATGGAGTTAGTTAATGATGATAGCAATTATTATTATAATAAGATGACAGGTGAAATTACTTATGTGGATGATGAAACAAGAAGATTAGCTGAGGATTGCAGCATGGAAGATTTAGAAAGTTTGCCTGATTGGCAGAGGGATGATGTTAGAGCGGCTATTGATGTTGAAGAAAACCGGAATTATTATATTGCTTTACCATCAAAGTTTGATATTAATGAGTATGATATTATGGTTGAATTTTGTTATTCCTTAGATAATGATAAAGTATCCAATCGACTGTTAAGTGTATTGAATGGAAAAGGAGCTTTTAGAAGATTTAAGGATACGACTTTCAGGCTTAATGTAGAAGAAAAATGGTATGAGTTTAGAGATGAAGCTTTGAGAAAAATTGCATTAGATTGGTGTAGTTGCAATAGAATAGAAATTGAAAATAATTAGATATGGGAAAAATATTTATATTTAAATCGTAATTAGAGACAAGTTTTAGCTTTTAGAAGTTATATTAATAAACTTTTATAGAAGAGTTAGTACTTGTCTCCATTTTTTTACTGTAAAAAGATATGAATATATTATAAAATAACAGTATAATTTGAAATTTTATGTAAAAAGAGCAATTAATATAGCTGAGGTAAATAAATTTTATGAATTTGTGAAATTGTAAAATTAGAAAAACATTCTACCTTGGAAGAGGTGAAAGCATGACAAAAAAGTTGAAATTAGAAAATAATTATGATTATATGTCTGTAGACGCAATAGTAGCTAAAGAAATAGAAAAATCCAACTGTATTACAGGTGACACTAATTATTTGCTTCCTAAGCTTAAGGAGTCCTTTAAGAAAGCTGTAAGCATTGATATAATAGTTGCATTTTTAATGGAGTCAGGAGTAAAGCTTTTAAAAGAAGAACTTAAGGAAGTAGTAAATAAAAGCATACCTATAAGAATACTTACGGGTAACTACCTAAATATAACTCAACCACAAGCTTTATATATGTTAAAGGATATAATGAGAGATAAGGTTGATTTGAGGTTCTATAATATACCTAACAAGTCATTTCACCCAAAAGCATATATTTTTGAGTATGAAAAGGATGGGGATTTATATGTAGGTTCCTCCAATATATCAAGATCAGCATTAACCAGCGGCATTGAATGGAATTATAGATTAAATAAAAATAAGAATATTGATGATTTTAACAGCTTTAAAAGTACTTTCGAGGATCTATTTTTAAATTATTCTAAAATAATAGATGAGGAAGAAATGAGAAAGTATTCAGAAAGTTGGGTAAGACCTAAGGTATACAAACATATAGACAACAATAAAAGTGTTTCTTTAGAGAAGGAAAATAATCTAATTGAGCTTTATGAACCAAGGGGAGCACAAATAGAAGCTCTATATGAATTAAAGAAAAAAAGAGAAGAAGGTTATGATAAAGGTCTGGTAGTAGCAGCTACAGGTATAGGAAAAACGTATTTAGCTGCTTTTGATTCAAAGGATTATAATAGAATCTTATTTGTAGCTCATAGAGAAGAAATAATAAATCAAGCAGCAGTATCTTTTAAGAATGTAAGACCAGATAAGTCTATAGGATTTTTTTATAGTAATAACAAAGATAATACCAGCGATTTTATATTTGCAACAGTTCAAACTCTTGGAAAGCCTGAATATTTAAAGGATAAGTATTTTACTAAAGACGCTTTTGATTATATTGTAATAGATGAATTTCACCATGCAGCTGCGGGAAATTATAAAAATATAATTGATTATTTTCAGCCTAAATTTATGTTAGGTTTAACAGCTACTCCAGAAAGATTGGATAATAAAGATGTATTTGCATTATGCGATAACAATGTAGCTTATGAAGTTAGGTTGAAATCTGCAATTAATAAAGGGTGGCTTGTGCCTTTTAGATATTATGGAATATATGATGAACTTGTAAATTATGAAACCATAAATTATAAAAATGGTAAATATGATAATAACCAGCTGGAAAAAGCTTTGATGATAAATAAAAGAGCGGATTTAATAATTGGACATTATAGTAAATACAAAAGTGAAAGAGCTTTAGGATTTTGTTCATCAAGAAAGCATGCAGAATTTATGGCAGAATACTTTTGCAGTAAAGGTATAAAAGCTTGTGCAGTAGTAAGCGAAGGAAGCTCTGACTGCAGCGTAGATAGAAATGAAGCAGTAAATAAGCTTGGCAAAGGTGAAATAAAAGTAATATTTTCAGTGGATATGTTTAATGAAGGCTTGGATATTCCTTCAATAGATCTTGTTATGTTCTTAAGACCTACACAATCACCAACAGTATTTTTACAGCAGCTTGGAAGGGGTCTTCGTAAGTATAAGGGAAAGAATTATTTAAATGTACTAGATTTTATAGGAAACTATAAAAAGGCAAATCTCGTACCTTTATTTCTTACTGGGGAACCAAAGAATTCTATAGGCTCAGGAACTATACCAGATGAAGAAGAATATCCAGAAGACTGTTTTGTAGATTTTGATTTTAGGCTTGTGGACATATTCAAAAAAATGGAACAGCAGGGTAAAAGGCTTCAGGATATAATAAAAGAGGAATTTTACAGAATAAAAGAAGACTTAGGTCACAGACCTACAAGAGTGGAGTTTATAACTTATATTGAAAATGACATATATAATAGAATAAAAAATGTATCAGATAAAAATCCTTTTAGAAATTACTTAGGCTTTTTAAAGGATATTGAGGAACTTCAGCAAAATGAGGATGAGCTTATGGGAACAAAGGCAGAAGAATTTATAAATATGATAGAAAGCACATCTATGTCTAAAACCTATAAGATGCCTGTACTTTTAGCTTTTTATAATGATGGAAACTTAAAATTAAGTATAGATGAAGAAGATATTTATAATAGTTTTAAAAACTTCTATGCAAAAGGATCAAATGCAGTAGATTTGTTAAATCAGAAATCTACAAAAGGTTTTAAAAACTGGGATAAAAAGCAGTGGTATAAGCTGGCAAAGGATAATCCATTGAAGTTTTTGGCTAAAACTGAAAATGAATTCTTCTATTTTGATAAAGAAGATTACTGTTTAAATGAAAATTTAGAGGAATTTAAAGCAAATGAAGCTTTTGTGAAACATTTTAAAGATGCAGTAGATTTTAGAACAAGAGAGTATTATAAAAATAGAGTAGAAAATAAGAAAAAGTGAGAATGAGCAAAGGAAGGTTAATATAATGAAGACTTATAATAAATTAGTTCGTGATAAAATACCACAGGTAATAGAAGCTGCTGGTAAAAAATTTGATGTTAGGAAGGCAGAGAAGGAAGAACACTATAAGTTATTGGAAGCAAAACTTCAAGAAGAAGTTAATGAGTTTTTAGAAGATAAAAATTTAGAAGAATTAGCTGATGTTATGGAAGTGATTTTTGGATTGGCTGAGAATTTGGGGTATAGTGAAGAGGATTTGATAAAGAAAAGACTAGAAAAGAAAGAGGAACGTGGAGGATTTAAGGAAGGGATTGTGCTGGAGAGGGTTTATGAATAGCACTATCAGTATGAAAATTAAAAAATAATATTCATTAAACATTTTTAAATGACTTTTACATAGGAAGGCTATTGATCCCATTGATTTAAGTTTTTAGTAAGGGGTATTTTTTATTAGGATACCCCTTTTGGTGTATCCAAAATTTAGGTATGATATCAGCACGGCTGAATAGTTACCATAAAATAGAAATGGAAATTTTAATGAATATTAGAGGATTCTATTATAAAATAGAGAATAAATAAAATATATTAAAAGTGGGGTGAATAAAACCATGAAAATTGAAGACTTTTCAAAAGCAGAAAACCATGAATGTGAAAAGTGTGTTTATAAAGATATATGCTTGAATTAATTGTCTATGGAGGTATGAATGTGAAAGAAATAAGGATATTGCATTGTGCAGATATGCACCTTGGCGCAGAATTATCAACATTGGGAAGAAAAGCAGTGACAAGGAGGGCTGAAGTTAAAAGAACATTTTTGAATATTTTAAAATTATGTCAGGATGAAAAAATACAATTATTGCTGATAGCGGGAGATTTATTTGATAATGTTCATGTTCAGAAAACTATGCTGGAAGAAATAAAAAATGGGTTTGCAGGACTGGAAGGTACTACTATTGCAATTGCACCGGGAAATCATGATCCAATTACTGAAGATTCACCCTATTTGTTAAAGGATTTCTGGCCCCGTAATGTCATTATTTTTAAAGGTACATTAGAAAAAATAGAACTTGAAAAATTGGGAGTTCGTCTGTGGGGAGGAGCTTTTACGGGAACATATCAAGTCGATTCCATGTTGAAAAATTTTACCATTCCAGATGATGAGTTAATTAACATTTGTGTAATTCACGGTGAACTTGTCGCCCCCCATCAAAAGAGCAATTACAATCCAATTACAGAAACGCAGCTTAAAAATAGCAAAGTTGATTATGCTGCTTTAGGACATATTCATAAACAGACTGAAGTATTAAAAGCTGGAAATACATATTATGCCTATTCAGGATGCCCGGAAGGAAGGGGATTTGATGAGCTTGATGAAAAAGGTGTATACATCGGGACAGTTTCAAAAGGGCTGTGCAGGCTAAAATACCATAGATTGTGCCAGCGTATGAATGTTGAACTTCATGTAGACATTTCCGATGCAAAGAATTCAAAAATGGCTGCGGATATTATACTGGATAAAATGAAGTCAAGATGTGAAGAAAATTATTCAGAAAATCTTTACAAGGTGATTCTGGAAGGAATGATTGCAGACAATGTCAGTATTGATATTAATGATATCAAGGCAATTTTATATGAGATATTCTTCGTTAAGATTAAAGATAATACTACAGTAAAGATAGATTTTGACGCGGTTCCGGCGGAAACGACACTTAGAAATATTTTTATACGGAAGATGATGGAACGGATAAATGATGCAGGACCTGATGAAAAAGAAAAATTAAACAAGGCACTCAGGCTTGGATTGAAGGCATTTTTCGGGGAGGTAAAATATAGTGAAGATTAATAAATTGCAGGTAGGCAGTTTTGGAAAATTCAAGGACTATGAACTAGAATTTAAAAATGGTTTTCAACTGATATACGGAAAAAATGAGGATGGAAAATCAACCTTGATGGCATTTATTAAAATAATGTTTTACAGCAAACTGGAAAGGGGTAAGGACATAAATAAAAATCTGAGGAAGAAATACCAGCCCTGGGATGGTTCTATGATGAATGGGGCAATCGAATTTGAACACGATGGAACATGTTACCGCCTGCAGAAAGATATGGGTGCTACTCCTGGAGCAGATAAAGTAAAGCTGATCAATATGGACACTGGAGAGGAGGTATCTCTTGGTAAAAATGAAGAGATTGGAAAAAGGTTTTTTGGCCTTGATTTGGACGGGTTTGAACGCAGTGTTTATATAAGTAATATAGGAAGTTTTTCTTCCAATAGGAATAATGATGAAGTTGCAGAAAAATTGATGTCAAATTTAGTTCTTTCAGGAGACGAAAATGTATCCCAGCAATTGGTGATAAACCGTATTAATGATGCAATAGAAGATATGGAATCTAAGAGAGGAAAAAAGGGAATACTCGTTGAAGCTAAAAATGAACTTGACTCTTTGCATAATGAAATGGAGGATATTCGAATACTTGAAGATGAACAGAAAAAAAACATGGAAGAATATCATTGCCTGAAAACAAAGTTGGATGAGCAAAAAAATATTAAAGACTTGCTGGAGCTAAATACAAATAGAAACAGACTCAAGCAAATAAATTCTCTTATTGAAAAAATAATGAGGTACACTGAATCAGAAAAAAAATTAGAAAAAGAAAATATTCCATTTAAAAGTATCAAGGCATTTTTAACGGAATGCAATTCACTAATGGATGAAAGTGAAAAATTAAGCGGAAGCCTGGAAAAGCTGAAAGGATCAATTAAAAATGAAGATTGTAATGGAAATAAGCTTATTCCAGTAAGTGAAAAGGAGTATGAATGTCTAAATGAACTGGTCAGCAAGGGAAAAACAGTTAAAGACTTACTAAAGAGAATTGATGAATGTTTTTTACCGGCGTTCAGGTCTTTTATAGAAGCAAAAAATAGTTATCAAAATGCAGAAACACTGTTAAAAAAAGAAACTGAACTGGCAGGACAATTACAAAAATTTCATGAAGCTTATAGGAAGTATGAAGAAGAAAAAAGCACCAGAATAATGGACAAAGAGAAGATTACAAGAGACTTTGAAAAAGACAGGGCAAAGTGGCATTCTGAAAAACAATTGAGGGAGCAGCATATTGAATTTACAAGTGAAAAATTGTCAATGCAGGGCAAATTGCGGCAAACATCTGGTAAAGAAAGACAGAATAAAAATTCATTACTGATTTTCAGTGTTATACTTGGCGTCATTTCACTTATACTTGCAGTAAAAATCAGTCCAATTGCAGCAATTGGAGTTGTTGCTGCCGCCGGAATAGGTGTATTTGCAATCAAGTCCGATAAACAAAGTGAGAAAATGGAAGAAGGCAATAAATACGATTCAACAAGTAATCTAAAACATGAATTGCAAAATCTCAAAGTTAAAAGTGAAAGAGAAGACAAGAGGATTTCTGATAGAACAAAAGATTATGAAGATAAAATAGCGGATATTTCAAATAAAATTGATAAAATTGAAGAAAAATTAAAATCATTAATAGAAAATAATAGTGCCTACATGAATTCAATGGATAAATGTTCAAAGCTAAAAAATGAGAAAGATATAGCTTTAAATTATCTAAATACAAGACAAAGCATTTTTTCGCAGGAATTGAACTATATGCTTGAAAAATATTCGGAAAATTCAAATTTAAATGCAGAAGCAAAAATTACAGCTTTAAAGCAAGAGGATTTAAAGGAAACAGATGCTGTAAGTTATAGAAATAAAATTGAGGAACTTTATAATGCTGCAGAACTGGAAATTAAAGAAAAAATGAATGAAAAATCGTGTACATCCATAAAAGAATATGAAAATAAATATCTGGAGTATGCTTCCAACATGAAGAATCATGATGCTGTTACAAGAGTTCAGGAAGAGTACTTAAAAAAATCTCAACATTTTTTGAATAAATTAAATGAATACGAAATTACACCGAATTATGAAGCTGCTAAAGCTTTAGTACAAGAGCTTCAAGCAAAGATTTCTCAATTGGAGAGGGAAAAATATGAAGTTCTCAATATAGCAAAGGGAATGGGATATGATTCTCTTTCACTTGATCATTTAAATGAGGAAAAAAATAAATTGGAAGCATCAATAAAACGATTTGAATCTGTAGGAGATATTAATTATTCCATAGAAGAGTTAAAACAAAAAGATATTGCATCTGAAGATATTGAACAACAATTGTTTGATTTGCAGAAAAAAATCAGGACACCGGATAAAAATTCAAGTCAGATTCAAGAAGAAATAGATGAAAAGGAAAAAGAGGTGGATGAAAAGACACAATACTTTGATTGTCTTAAAATTGCACTTGAAGTAATGCAGGAGTCTTCAGATGAGATGCGCAAGAGTTTCGGACCGGAATTAAATAGGAAGACTTCAGAAATATTCAAAAGCCTGACTAATGGAAAATACGGTAATATTCTTGTAACAAAAGATTACGATATTTCTATCCAATCAGGTATACACTATAGGGAATGGAAATATTTGAGTAATGGAACGGTTGACCAGGTTTATCTGGCATTAAGATTAGCTATTGCAGATCTTATTTCTGATAAAAACATTTATTTACCTTTATTTTTAGATGATGTGCTGATGCAGTATGACGACGAAAGAATGGATGCAGCCTTGAAGTTTTTGTCTGATTATGCAGTTCAAAAAGGGGATGAATTTCAACTGCTTTTGTTCACTTGTCATCAGGATATAATAGAACGTGCAAAGCATTATACTAATGAGGTAGTTAAAATTTGATGTAATAAAGCTTTGTGACATAAATAGGTCCACAAATGGTGCCATAATGAAATTGCTAAGTTTATATTGAAAGGAAGACAAAAATGGATATAACTAATATGCCGCCAGATACAGTGCTAACAGAAGAAATGTTTGACCCACAACAAGGTGAAAGATTCATGGCTATAGAGCATCATAAGAGCAAATTTAATGAGATAATAAGAAAAAGTACAAAAGATCAACTTGAAGCATATAGAGTATATCGTAGAATTAACCATAGGGATAAAATTTTGGTTAGGGCAATGGTTACTTACTCTGATCTACCAAAACAATTTGGATATGATGTAGAGTTTATAATGGATTATGAAATAATTGAAATTTTGGAAGGTAGATAATTGAAGAAAAGATTTTATGCGTATAATCATTTTAGAATAAATTATACGCTATATAAAGAACAGGATAAGATATGTGCTGAAGTTGATATAGAAATTGGTGATATCGGTGTAGAACGTATTAAGTTTTATGGGGATACATATAAAAAAGCAGAAATTAATCTAAGAGAATGGTTTAAGCAGCAAACTGAAGATATACATAAGATATTAAAAAAGGGGTATGAAATTCAACCGTGCTATGAAGATGTACTTTATTCTATTAGGGAAAAAAATATAGGATATCACATTACATCGATTAAAAACAGAAAAAGTATTCTAAAGAATGGCCTTATTCCTAATAAAGAAATGGATTTAGAAGTTTATAATGCAAGTGTAATATTGGATGAATTAAATAATCATAATAGTGATATATCTAAAGCGAATTCAGTATACCTGCATCCTCAATTGAGTAATTGGATTGGTGAAGAACAAGATGAAGAATTAGGATATAGAAACATGGATGTTTATGCAGTTATTATAGATGATCTTAGTAAGTGTATTATGGGTTCATTGGGGCTAAGTGGATTTTGTATGATGTATGATATAGAATTAGAAAAAAACATTAAAAGGGCCAAACATTATGGTAAATTATATTGGAATAATTGCTGCACAATTGATGAGTATAGAGAATATTCTAAAAGAATTAAGCGAATAGATAAGTCTTGGAGGATAGATGAAATCTTAGTCAATTCATATATACCGCCTAAGTATATAAAATTAATTGGAACATTTAATAGTGAGGGAGAGTTTATTGAAACACAATGCTTTAAGAAATTCGTAAAAAAAGAGTTTAAAGATACTTACAAGGAAATATTAAAATATTATATTTAACTGTATCTATAGAAAATTATAAAAAATTAAAATCTGTTGATAACAAATTCGCTGAAGAAAATTGCACCAAGTATTTTAATAAATTATAAAAATAATACAGGATAATACTATGAACTCTTCTGAAGTTATAGAATACCTTGGTATTAGTAAACAACGATTATCTAGCTTAAATTCTAGTGGAAAGCTTATTGCGGTAAAAAGAGGTATATACTTAAGGCAGGATGTTGAATTTCGAAGAGAAGAACAAAGAGATTTGAGAGAGTGAAGCACTAATCTTTGGAGGATGGGTGCTTTTCTATTTGCCATTAATTTCTATGTAAATACCAAGAAACTTTATCTCAATAATTAATTTAGAACATATTAAATGAGTAAATGGATTTTGCAAGTATTATATGATATAATTCTCTTAATTCTAATTGGGAGGATGATCTAGTTTGAACAATGAAGAAAAAATATTGAAGTTGCTAGAGGATATGCAATCTCAAGTTAATGAAAATACTCAGGTACTTAAAGCTCTTGAACATAAAGTAGATATCATAAAAGCTGAACAAGATAATATGAAACATGAATTGACTCGCATATCTGAAGATACAAAATCAATAAAAAACTTATGTTGTAACAACAATTTTAGTATATGTTACTAAATTATTTAAATAAAAATAACTTAGTAACATATTTAAAAGTATTATTATGTGCTAGAATGTTTAACAGGGATATAAACAGAGTTCTTGGTTTCAGGTGGAGTTTTTTATCCATCTTAAACTTAGAAATCGTTATCCAGGGGCGTAGCAGCCGTTATCACCACACTTTATAAGAAAAGCAGATATCCCAAATCTTTGATTCGGCGATAGTCGCTTTCGCTGTGTGCGATGGGGGTATTACGGCTGGTAGCCATCGGATAAAAAGAAGAGATCACCCCTGTTATATCAAGGATGAAACTTTATCTGATATGTATTTTAAAAGAGCTTCACAGCCTATTTTTATATCATCATAGGTCTCATCGAAATTACCTGTGTACCAGGGATCTGCAATGTCACCTGAAGTATTTGAGAAATCAAGAAGCTTTGTAACCTTGTTTTCAGAATCTTGTCCAATTATTCTGAGAATATTTTTTATATTATAGCTGTCCATTCCTATGATATAATCATACTTCTGATAATCCAATTTAGTTAGCTGAACGGCATATTTTCCATCTGTTGAAATACCGAATTTAGAAAGCTTGTCTCTTGTGCCTCTATGAACAGGATTGCCGATCTCTTCGGTGCTTGTTGCAGAGGATGCTATAAAGAAGTTATCTTCAAGTCCATGTTTTTTGACCATATCTTTTAATACAAATTCAGCCATTGGTGAGCGGCATATGTTGCCGTGACATACAAACATTATTTTAATCATATATTATACCTCATTTAAATAATATTTTTGTTTTCAATTGACATAACAAATAAATTATATCATGCTTTTATTATGCAAACAAAATTAAGGCTAAGCCTGTAACAAATTGGTGCCTAAATATAGCTTAATAGACTTTTAATATGGGATATATCTTAGACATAGTATACTTTGTAAAAGTGAATTTAAATCTTCCATAATAAATATGTATAATTAAATAATAAGATAAATTTAAGGAGGGATTGTTTATGCATGAATTAACACAATTAATTAAAGATGATATGAAGCCTGCATTAGGGGTGACAGAGCCAGGTGCAATTGCCTTTGCAGTAGCAAAAGCAAGAAGCTATACAAAAGGTAATGTGATAAAAATAAATGTAGCAATGAACAGCGGCATGTATAAGAATGCTTTTACCTGCGGTATACCAAACAGCAGTGAGGTTGGCAATGTCTTTGCTGCAGCGCTGGGTTATGTAGCAGGAGATGTAAAAAAAGGCCTTGAAGCATTAGAAAATGTAACAGAGAAGGACAATATAGAAGCCCATAAACTCGTAAAATCTGGTGCTGTCACAGTTGAACTTAAGGAAATTACAAGTAAAATATTTATAGAAGCTGCAGTTATTACTGAAAGTGATACAGCTGTTGTTACCATAGAGGATTCTCATACAAATATTACAAAGATTACTGTAAATGGAAAAGTAGAAATGGAGCAAAAAGGTAAAAAAGAAGATGACAGTAATGAGCTGTCAAAAGAGGTATTTGATATACATAAATATACTCTTCAGCAATTATACGATTATATTACAACTGTTGATGTTAAAAAAATAAGTTTTATAGAAGAAGCTTATAAAGTTAATCTTAAATTATATGGTGAAGGATTAAAGAACCCTAGAACAACATTTGCCAGACATCTTTTGAAAAACAATGGAGGAAAGGAAATTTCTAAAGATGAACAGTCCACTGCATCGTTATTTTGCAATGCGGCAATTGAAGCCCGTGTAATTGGTTTGGATAAGCCAGCAATGAGTATTACAGGCTCTGGTGCCCATGGAATTATAGCTACAATGCCTTTGTATGCAGCTTATAAAGTAAATGGTTATACAAAAGAACAACTACTTCGTGCTACTGCACTCAGCTATTTAGTCTGCATGTATATTAAAGAATACTCTGGAAAGCTTTCAGCCTTCTGTGGCTGCGCAATAGCAGCAGGTTCTGGAATGGCATGTGCATTGGTATATTTGCGAGGGGGAACTGTAGACATGATGGCCCATGTGCTAAACAATATGGCTAGCAGTATTACTGGTATGATATGCGATGGTGGAAATCAAGGCTGCACTATGAAAGGAATTGTTGCTGTAGATGCTGCCTATAAAGCTGTAGATTTTGCAATGAACGGTATATATATTGATGATGTACATGGCATTAATGGCAAAACTCCTGAAGAAACCATGAAGAATATGGGATGCATTGCATCTCCAGGGATGGTTGGTACTGAAAAAACTATTGTGGAGATTCTTGAAAACAAAAGAAAGATTAATTTAAAGTATATAGATGATGCTATATAACAAGATAGGGTGTTGAACAGGCTATCACTGAAGGTCTATATAAGAATGGGAAAACTGTAAGAAATAAATAGATTGACTAAATATACAGCCCCAATATATAATATTATATATTTGAGTTGTATATGAATTGTTATAATTGTATGTTGAAAAAGATGAAATAATTTGGAAAAGTAGTAGATAAGTTTAAAATATGAATTATTGTATTTAACGGGAGAAATTATGATAAAAAAGATAATTATTAAAATTAGAAAAAATTTTTTTATTGAGGTTATTTCAAAAAATCCAAAATTACAAATTATATTTAATAGTGTTATAATGTTAGCTTTGACAATATTTCTAATATTTACGTTTATTTCTTATAAAACACTTAAAGATAGTTACAACAATGAAACTAATATGTACCAAAATGGGTATTTAACTTCTGCTTATGCAAATAAAATCAATGAAGATGTTTGGAGTATACGATTATACGCACTGTATTCAGTTAATGACTATATGGATATGAAAGATAAGGTAGATGAATATGAAAAAGATGTTGAAGAAAATATTAATAAATATACCACGCTTCACGATTTAACCGATGAAGAAAAAGATTTAGTTGTTCAATTTAAAGAATCAAATAAGAAATATTCAAATAGATTAAATGAATTGCTTGGAAAGCTAAAAGAATCTAAAGCTATTACCAATGATGAAAAGAAAGAAATAATGAATTTAGGAGATAGAAGAATTGAACTAAGCAAAGAAATGTTAAATTATTCAGACCAATATATAAAAAGTTTGAGTGATAAAAATGAAATTATAAAGGAAATCACCTTACGGACAATAATTGCTATTAATTTTGCAATGATACTTTTGTTTAGTTTAATGATGTTTGTGGTTACTAAAATAAGTAAAAAAATGGATTACTATGCATTTCACAATTGTGTTACTGACCTTCCCAATAAGAATTATGTATTAAACACATTAGTTAAAGAAATTCCTAAAATAAATAACTATTCGCTATTAATAAGTTTGGATATGGATAATTTTAAAGCTGTAAATGATACGCTAGGTCATATTTCAGGTGATGAATTTTTAAAACAGGCAGGGAGAAGATTTAAAAAGGTAATGCATATTCAAGACTACATTTGTCATAATGGAGGCGATGAATTTTTATTTTTAATAAAGTCTGTTAAGAATAAAGATGAAGCAGAGGTAATGCTTAGAGAAATTTTAAATGTATTTAAAAAGCCTTTTAATATTTATGGCAAAAATGTTGATTATGTGACTGCAAGCCTGGGTGTGGCAGTTATTCCTAAAGACGGAAATAATTTTGAAACTTTGTACAAGCGTGCAGATGATGCTATGTATGAATCTAAAAGAATAGGCAAACATGTATATAGCTTTTATAATGACGCTATAAATGTTGGTATATATGAAGACACAATAAAGAAAAAGGCAATAGAAGATGGGATTAAAAATGGTGAGTTTAAAGCTTTTTATCAACCTAAAATTTCAAAAAATGGTGAGGTATTAGGTGCGGAAGCGCTTGTAAGATGGATTAAAGAGGGCAATAAGATTATACCTCCTTCAGAATTTATTGATTTTGCAGAAAGGGAAGGTCTTATAAAATATATAGGAGAATCAGTTATTGTTGAGGTATGTAGGAATGTATCAAATTGGATTGATAAAGGTTATAAAAATTTTAAAATAGCTGTAAATTTATCTACAGAACAGCTCATTGACAGTAAACTATGTGACAACTTACTGGAAATAATAGAAGGGTTTAAAGTGCCTTTTGAGTATATAGAATTTGAAGTTACAGAAACAACAATAGCTAAGAATTTTGATAAAGCTGTAAATAATATAAATAAAATAAGAGCTAATGGAATCAAAATAAGCCTTGATGATTTTGGAACTGGATACTCATCATTAAATTATTTAAAAAATATGCCCATAGATGTTATTAAAATTGATAAATCTTTTGTTGATGATATAACATCAAATGAAGCAAGTGTGGTAATGGTTAATACAATTATCTCATTATCTCATTATTTTGGATATGAAGTTGTAGCAGAAGGAGTAGAAGAAATAGAACAAATAGAATCTTTAAAAAGCTTAGGATGTGATATATTCCAAGGATATTATTATGGAAAACCAATGGAAAATACAAATTTTGAAAATGGATTCTTAAAACTCCATAATATCAAGTGATTCTAAGGCTCAGGTGGAGTTTGCTTATGAGGAATACCTCTCCATCTGAGTCTTATTAACAGTCTTATTAGTGTACTTAGCACTTAGAATACGTTATCCTTTAGGAAAATAACGGATGGTAGCCATCGGATAAATTAGAGTATTTTACATTATCTGTTTATCTATTTTTTATTTTACTTATGCTGCGGCACTATCAGATACGTCTTTTGTTTTCACATGATAGTAAAATAATACGAAACTGCCAATGGCAACAAGAATTCCTGCAACGTTGGCTACGGTAGGATTTAATCTGAAGCCTTCTTTTGCCTGTAATATATAGCATATACTAACTGCAGTCATAAAAATTGCAGGTATCACAGTAATCCAGTAATTTTTTTTGGTTTCATATAAATATATAGAACATGCCCATAATGTTACCATAGCAAAAGCTTGTGTAAGGAATGTCATGTATCTCCATAATATAGGAAAATCTACAAAGGATAAAAATATTGCAATAATAAACATAGGTACAGCTATAACGAGTCTGTTTTTTATTTTATCTTGAGGATATTTTATTATCTCGGCAAGTCCAATTCTTGCAGCTCTAAATGATGTATCTCCAGTTGTAATAGGACAAGCGATTACTCCAAGCATTGCAAGAACGCTTCCTAGTGGGCCTAAAAGTGTTTTTGTGATATCATATACAGCACCTGCAGCACCTGGTTTTCCAAGGACAACAGCTGCCAAGCTGTGTGTATTACCATAAAAAGCAAGTCCAGCAGCTACCCAGACCATTGCTACAACACCTTCAAGAATCATTGAACCATAGAATATTTTTCTTCCGTCTGTTTCATGTTTCATGCATCTTGCAACTAGAGGAGATTGCGTAGCATGATATCCTGATACAGCTCCACAGGCAATTGTAACAAACATGTTTGGCCATATTGATACATTATTAGGATGTAAATTAGCAAAAGTTAACTCTGGAATATGATAACCTTCAAATATAAGTCCTCCAGTTACTCCAACTGCCATAAATAAAAGTGCAAGACCAAATAGGGGATAAATCTTACCTATAATTACATCGATAGGCATAAGAGTTGCCAATAAATAATATATAATAATAACGAATACCCAAAATGTCTTGCTAAGAACATGTGGAGTTAATACGGCCAGTAACCCTGCAGGTCCAGTTATAAATACAATTCCTACTATCATACAGAAGAATACAGTTAGTATTCTCATTATACTTTGGGCAGTTTTGCCTAAATATTTTCCATGAATTTCTGAAAGACTTGCCCCATTATTTTTTAATGAAATCATGCCAGATGAATAGTCATGTACAGCGCCCCCAAGTACACAGCCAAACATTACCCAAAGAAATGCTACTGGACCAAATAATGCTCCTTGAATAGCACCAAATATAGGACCAAGTCCTGCAATATTTAGAAATTGAATTAAAACCAGTTTCCATGTAGGCATAGCAACATAATCTACACCGTCTGTCATAGTATATGCAGGAGTTTTTCTTTCTGCATTTACATCAAATTGTTTTTCTAGATACTTTGAATAGAATAAATAGCCTAATAAAAGTATTAAAAGACCAGCTACAAAAGTATACATAAAAAAGCCCCCTTTTATAAAATAATTTTTAATATAAAACACCTCTATATATGTTTACACATATATAGAGGTGTAATTAACACTGTACCACTCTAATTCACTGTTATCTTATGACAACAGCCTCTCAAGGTTCTAACAAACCGTATCTTTAACGCAGATTTACGATAGAACCTACTTATATTCAGCTATACAATTCAGAAGTGATTATTGCTAATCTTTTAGTCCGGCTCTCACCTTGCCCGGTTCTCTGTAATTAATTTAAATTAGTTTTCTCTTCATCATCATTTTTAATAGAAGTACAAAAATTTTTAAATTTATTATTTTAAATCTTACCATAAAAATTTTTACATATCAATAGCTATTATACAATTTGAGTAAAAAAAATTATTTTTAATAAAATTGTATTTCATTACATTTATTTAAAGAACTGGTAAGTGAGTATATCGTTAGGCTATAAAAATATTTGATTTTACTATTTTTTACAAAGATATTGATAGAAAATTTTTAGTTTTATTTCAATAAAAATAATTTAGAAACATGTTTAAAAATACTATTATGTGCTAGAATGTTTAACAGGGATAAATTATTTCCTTTCAGAGGCATAAACAGGAGTGAATAAATTTGTTTGAACTAAATGAAGGTATAATAAGAGACAGTTTAAATTTTGAAACGTATGAAAAAGGTATTACATGTTATGAAAACGATCAAGTAGAAAATTTGAGTGTAAGTACTGAAGAAGAATTAGGGTGGAAAAAAACTACTATTGAGGGAAAAGTGAAGTCTTCTTCACAAATGCTTATAAAGTATAATGTAAGAATAATATATCCAAATACCAATGAAAACATAAGTTGTCATTGTGACTGCAAGGCATATTATAATTATAATGCTCCATGTAAGCATATAGCTGCGGTGCTTATAAAATATGTTCGAGAAAAAAATAAATCAGGCATAAAGAAAAATAGTAAATTAATTCAACAATTAAAAAAAAGTCTAATATCTCCTAAGACAAAGCTGGAAACTAAGACTTTAAATCTGCAGTGTAAACTCCAATTTAATATTAGCCGCAGAGAAAGTGAAGCTTTTCTAGAATTAAAGGTGGGAGAAGAAAAGCTTTATGTAGTAAAGAATATGAAGAGTTTTTTAGAGGCAGTTATAGAACATAATGAGCTGGAGTTTGGTAAAAGCTTTACATATAACTCATATTTACACAGGTTTAAGGATGAAGATAAATTTATTTTGAGTATGCTTAAAGATCTATATGAAATAGACAGAGTTACAGAGAATATGGTAATGTATGGTTATCATTATAGCAAAACAGCAAAATTTTTAAGCGGAAAAAAGGCAAGGCTTACGGAAAGTAACTTAAAAAAATTTCTTGATAATATAGGAGAAACAGCTATAGATTTAGTAATAAATGATGATAACTACAGTGAAGTTAAAGTAGTAAAAGAAAATTTCCCCTTAGAATTTAAATTAGACAGCAATGGGAATAATATAATTTTATCTCAAATCTCAAAGTTGCCTAAAGCTTTAGTCAAAAGTGGAAATTATTTTTATTATAATAATAAAATATATATGCCCACAAATGAACAGGTAAGGGTGTATAAAGCATTTTACAATACTTTTATTGAACAAAAAAACTCTGAAATTACTTTTCAGCAAAGTGAAAGTGAAGAAATAGCGTCGTATATAATTCCAGCTTTAAAGAAGATAGGTACAAAGGTAACAGTGAATAACAGTATTAAAGATAAATTCTATGAAGAACCTTTAAAGCCTTGTCTTTACTTTGATAAGGATAAAGATGCTGTAGTTTGTGATGTAATATTTAAATATGGAAATATAGATATAAATCCTTTAAAGGATGATGAGGCAAGAAAATATGATGAGAAGGTATTGGTTAGAGATATTGAGGAAGAAGCAGCTATAGTAGATATCTTGACTGCTTTTCAATTTGAAAAGGGAAAATTTAAATTCATTTTAGAGGATGAGAATAAAATTTTAGATTTTGTGGGAGAAGGACTGGAAAAACTTCAGGAATCCGCAGAAATTTACTATTCAGATGCCTTTAAAGATATAAGAATTTATAACTCTAAAAGCTATAAATCCAACATAAGATTAAATGATGAAGATCTTTTAGAATTTACCTTTAATATTGATGGCGTAAATAGAGAAGAGTTAAAGCACGTATTTGATGCATTAAAACAAAAGAAGAAATATTACAGGCTTAAAAATGGAGGCTTTATTCCTCTGCAAGCTGGAGAACTTCAAAATATGTCGGATATGATAGATTACTTAAATATAAAGACTTCAGATCTTGAAAAGGATAAAATAGTTCTTTCTAAATATAATTCTATTTATATAGATACAAGTCTTAAGGAAAACAATATAACTTTTGTTCAAAGAGATAAGAAGTTTAGAGAACTTATAAATAATATAAAGGATATAGGTGACATTGATTATACAATTCCAGAAAAACTGGATAACATTATGAGAGGGTATCAAAAATTTGGATTTAAGTGGTTTAAAACTCTTTCAAGCTGCGGTTTTGGAGGCATTTTAGCAGATGAAATGGGTCTTGGAAAAACTCTTCAGGCTATAGCTTTTATAAAATCAGAGGTAGATGAAAATGAGGAAAAGCAGCCTTCTTTGGTGGTGTGTCCTACATCTTTAGTTTACAATTGGGAAAGTGAAATAAATAAATTTCAATCGGATTTAAAATGTTTAGTTGTATCAGGCAGCAAGGATGCAAGAGAAAGTCAGTTAAAAGAAATGAATGAGGCGGACATAGTTATAACTTCCTATGCACTTATTAAAAGAGATATAGAGGAATATAAAGCTATAAAATTTAGACACTGCTTTTTAGATGAGGCTCAAAATATAAAGAATCCTAATTCTTTAAATGCTCAAAGTGTAAAATCCATTAAAGCTGGCAGCTATTTTGCACTAACAGGAACCCCTATTGAAAATTCTATTACAGAATTATGGTCAATCTTTGATTTTATCATGCCGGGATATTTATTAAGTCATGGAAAGTTTAGTCAAAAATATGAAATACCTATTATAAAGAATGGTGATAAAAAAGCTTTAGAGGAATTGAACAAACATATTAGACCTTTTATTCTTAGAAGGCTTAAGAAGGATGTCATAAAAGAACTTCCTCCTAAAATTGAACATAATATGGTGATAGATATGACAGAGGATCAAAAGAAAGTATACGCAGCTTACCTTGGGCAAGCTAAAGAGGAATTGAATAATGAAATAAGAGATAAAGGCATTAATAAAAGTAAAATAAAGATACTTTCTGTAATTACAAGACTTAGACAAATATGTTGTGATCCATCTACTTTTATAGAAAACTATGAGAGTGATAATGGAAAAATGGAAGCCCTTATGGATATAGTACAGAATAGTGTAAATGATGGGCATAAGATATTGCTATTTTCTCAATTTACCTCTGTACTTAAAAATATTGGGGATATGTTCAAAAATGAAAATATAAAGTATATGTACCTTGATGGCAGCGTAAAAGCAGAAAAAAGAGGAGAAATGGTCAGGGAGTTTAATGAAGGGGAAATTCCTATATTTTTAATATCTCTTAAAGCTGGTGGAACGGGATTAAATCTAACTTCTGCAGATATAGTAATTCATTATGACCCCTGGTGGAATCCAGCAGTAGAAAATCAGGCTTCAGACAGAGCTCATAGAATTGGACAGAAGAAAACGGTAGAGGTTATTAGACTTATTGCTAAAGGAACTATAGAAGAGAAAATACACAAAATACAGGAGAAAAAGGAAGAAATAATAAAGGATGTTATAGAAGAAAATACTGGAGAGGAAATTTTGCTTTCCAATATGGAAGAAAAAGATATTGAGGAGCTTTTTAGTTAAATCTTGGCATTAATTTCTACAAGTGTATTAAAAGAAGTGCCTTGTGAAGATAATTCCACAAGGCACCATATGAAAATAAACTATTTCAATTTAAAATTTAATTCCACCATATTTTGATAAAATATTTTCGATTTTTTTATTTTTACAAAGAGCCATGGGAGTTAACCCTGAAGCATTTTTCGAGTTTATATCAAAACCGAAGTTTAAGAGTGCTTTTAAAAATTTTTCAAAATGTTCTTCAAAACAATTGATATAGTCGTCATGGAGGAGAGTATTTTCATATTTATCCCGTGCATTTATATCTGCACCGTATTTTACAAGGAGATTCAAAAGTTCTACGGAATAATTAAAGCTGCAGTAAAATATAGGAGTTTTACCAAGACTATTGATTGCATTAACTTCAGCTCCTCTTTTTAATATCATAGTTATCAAGTCAATATGGGGGGCTGCTCTTGCACAAAGTTTGTGCAGGGGAGTTTCCATGAATTTACTTTGATGGCTGTTGATATCTACACCGCTGTTTATTAAAAGTTTAATTGTCTCAAAATAGTTGTTTCCGCAATTGTCGATAGCATAATGAAGTATACTCTGAATTTCAAAGTCGGAATCCAAATCATTGTCTTCGTTTAAGTAATCTTTTATTTCATTTATATTTCCTTCTTCAATGGATCTATAAATTGACTTGTATTTTGAAGAAAATATATTGCTAAATATGCCCAAACTGCCACACATCCTTAGAATTAAATGTTTTGTTGTACTTATAATAATATTATAGCATATAAAAATAGTTCCTCCTGGAATTAGTATTTATTTTAATACAATAATTCAGGAGGACTTCAATATTTAAAGATAAAGTTACAACTTTTGCCTTTTTGTATAATGGGTGTGAAGGAGATCATGAGCTTTTTTTCCACCTACATCACCAATAAATTCTTTATATAGAGCTTGAACCTCGGGATTTTCATGAGATTTTCTGAGAGGTTTATTTCTATCTTCTCTATATAAAGCTTCCATTCGTTTCTTTACAATATCTAAATTCCCAAAATGATATGGCTGACCTCCTCCGTCAATACATCCTCCAGGACAAGCCATTATTTCTATAGCATGATATTTTGATTCGCCAGATTCTATTTCCTCAAGAAGTTTTCTTGCGTTGCCAAGACCGTGAGCTACGCCAATGTTTATTTCTTTACCACCAATATTTATATTCGCTTCCTTAAGTCCATCAAGTCCTCTTACACCATGAAATTCTACTTTTTTTAAAGTCTCTCCAGTAATCCATTCATAAGCAGTTCTAAGAGCTGCTTCAATTACGCCGCCGGTGGTTCCAAATATTACGGAGGCACCTGTAGATTCTCCGAAAGGTTTATCAAAGTCTTCATCTGGGAGTTTATTAAAATCTATTCCTGCTTCTTCTATCATGTTTGCAAGTTCCCTTGTAGTGATTACGAAGTCAACATTTTTATGACCCTCATATTGAAGTTCTTTTCTGCTTACTTCATATTTTTTTGCAATACATGGCATAACTGAAACTACTACAATTTTAGATGGATCAATATTCAATTTTTCGGCCATATATGTTTTGGCTAAAGTACCAAACATTATGTGTGGAGACTTACAGGTTGAGGGGATATCTAAAAGATCAGGAAATTGATGTTCTATAAATTTAACCCAGCTGGGACAGCAGCTTGTGAGTATTGGAAGTCTTCCACCATTTTGAAGTCTATCTATAAATTCATGTGCCTCTTCTAAAATAGTTACATCTGCTGCAAAGTCTGTATCACATACCTTATCAAATCCCAATCTTCTAAGAGCTGCAGCCATTTTGCCGGTTACGATAGTTCCAGGTTCTATACCGAATTTTTCACCTAAAGTAACTCTTATAGCAGGGGCAGTTTGAACTACTACATATTTATCAGGATCAGCTAGTACTTCCCATACTTTGGATACATTACTTACTTCAGTTAATGCAGCAGTTGGACATACGGATACACATTGACCACAAAATGTGCATTGTGTATCAACCATAGGGCGACCAAATGCAGGGGATACTACAGTTTCGAAGCCTCTATCTACTGCAGAGTAAACCTGACAGGTTTGCACTTCATTGCACATGGTTTCACATCGTCTGCACATTATGCATTTATCAAGATTTCTATATATAGCTCCACTTGAGGAATCTTTTTTGTAATTTGACATATCACCTTTATATCTAATTTTTCTTATACCTAATTCAGCAGCAATTGATTGAAGTTGACATTGAGTATTTTTTTCACATACAAGACAGTCGGTAGGATGATCTGATAATAAAAGCTCTACCATAGTACGCCTTGCTTTTATTGCTCTGGGACTGTTGGTTTTAACGACCATCCCTTCAAGAGCTTCTGTGGAACAGGAAGGTGCAAGGTTACGTCTGCCTTCAATTTCAACAAGACAGACTCTGCAGGAGGAAGTTCTATTTACCATTTTTATATCGTGAAGATCAAGATAGCAGAGAGTAGGTATATTTATGTTTACTTTTTTTGCAGCGTTTAAAATTGTAGTGCCTTCTGGAACAGAAACTTTTACATCATTTATAGTTAAATTCACCATTTTTACAAACTCCTTTCTTTAAATTGTTATTGTTTTGTAATAGCAGAAAATTTGCAAATACTACTACATGCACCACAATTTATACATTTTGCCTTATCTATTACATGAGGCTTTTTCACTTCCCCAGAAATAGCTCCTTTAGGACATACCTTTGTACAAGCTGTGCAGCCAATACATTTTTCAGAATTTATATTGTATTTTAAAAGTGAAGTGCAAACTCCAGCAGGACAGCGTTTATCTTTTACATGGGCTACATATTCATCCCAGAAAAATTTCATTGTACTTATAATTGGATTAGGTGATGTCTGACCAAGACCACATAGGGCTGAATCCTTTATTACATAGGATAAATCTTTTAAACTTTCAAGATCTTCCATAGTTCCTTTGCCTTTAGTGATGTTTTCTAAAATTTCTAAAAGTCTCTTATTTCCAATTCTACAGGCAGTGCACTTTCCACAGGATTCATCTACACTAAATTGAAGATAAAATTTAGCTATATTTACCATGCAATTATCTTCATCCATAACTATCATTCCACCGGAACCCATCATGGAGCCTATTTTAGTAAGACTTTCGTAATCAATGGCAGTATCTAAATGATCTGCAGGAATGCACCCGCCAGAAGGACCACCAGTTTGAACAGCTTTAAATTTTTTACCACCCCGAATACCTCCGCCTAAATTATATATTATTTCCCGTAAGGTTACGCCCATAGGTACCTCCACAAGGCCAACATTATTGATCTTGCCTGCTAAAGCAAAAACTTTGGTTCCTTTACTCTTTTCAGTTCCTATAGAACTAAACCACTTGGAGCCTTTTAATATGATAGGGGGGATATTTGCTAGAGTTTCTACATTATTTATGTTAGTTGGCTTTTTCCAGAGGCCTATTTGGGAAGGAAAAGGAGGTTTTACTGTAGGCTCTCCACGCCCGCCCTCTATGGAATTTATGAGAGCAGTTTCCTCACCGCATATGAAAGCTCCGGCACCATATTTTAAATCTATATGGAAGGAAAAATTAGTACCCAAAATATTATCACCCAATAAGCCTAAATTATAAGCTTGCTTTAAAGCAATTTTTAATCTGCTAATTGCAAGAGGATATTCAGCTCTGATATAAATATAACCTTTATTTGCACCTATGCAGTAACCTGCAATAGCCATGGCTTCAAGTACAGAATTTGGATCTCCCTCAAGTATGCTTCTATCCATAAAGGCACCGGGATCTCCTTCATCAGCATTACATATCATAAACTTTGTATCAGATTTGGATTTTTTGGTCATTTCCCATTTTACACCTGTAGGAAAGCCGCCGCCCCCTCTTCCTCTCAAGCCACTTTTTTTTATTTCATCAATTGTGCTGTCAGGTGTCATTTGTGTTAAAACTCTGCCTAAAGCTTCGTACCCGTTCATTGCTATGTATTCTGTAATATCTTCAGGGTTTAGAAGGCCGCAGTTTCTAAGAGCAATTCTTTTTTGATTTTTATAGAATGGAATATCTGTTTGTTTGGATATTTTTTCTTTAGTAATAGGATCTCTATATAAAGCTTCCTCAACTACTGTATTTTTGGCCATATGTTCATACACAATTAGCTTTGCTCTCTCGGTATTAACTTCGACATAAAAAACATTATCTGGTACAACTTTGACGATAGGTCCTTTTTCACAAAATCCAAAACATCCTGTAGAAATGACATCAACTGCATTTTCTAGACCTGCGTTTTTAATTTCAGCTTTAAGTATATTGACTATATCTAAGCTTCTTGAAGCACGACATCCTGTTCCACCGCATACAAGTAAAGTCTTTTTTATATTTTTATTTGTATTACCGTAAGTACGGTTTGCTATCTTAGCTTTATACTCTTCTCTTAAAGTTCTTAAATCTTCAAAGGATTTTATTTTATCCATATATTTTCCTCCACATAAATTTCTAATATTTATTTTAAGGTATATTGACTTAATATCCCTTTAACATCTTCGACCTTTACTTTTCCATGGACTGTTCCGTCAACTACAACTACGGGTGCAAGGCCGCAAGCTCCAACACATCTTAAAATATCTATAGTGAACAATCCGTCCTCTGTGGTAAATCCATCTTTTACTTTAAGCTGGTTCCTAAATTCTTCTAAAATGTTTTCTGCACCTTTAACAAAACAAGCTGTACCCATACATATGCTTATTACGTGTTTACCTTTGGGTTTCATTGTAAAGTATGAATAGAAAGTAACTACACCAAATACTTTTGCCGCACTAATGTCAAGTTTATTTGCAATAAATGTTTGTAATTCTTCAGGAAGGTATCCAAATATATCCTGAGCTCTGTGAAGTACACTTATAAGTGAACCTTCTTTTTCTTCCAAACTATCTATATAGGAAGATAGTTCTTTTAGTTTTTCGTTATCTAGTTTGCATACATCCATAATATTTCCTGCTGTGCCGCAGTTTTTTCACCATCTTTCATTTTATATTCTTAAGATAGTATTGGCAGTATGGAAGTTTTTTATTATATAGTGTGGGGATAAAGCTATTTATTATGTCAAACAAAATCCTATAAGTTAAGCAGTTATAGCCAATAAATTCAAGTTAAAAAGTAAAAAATAAGGTATACTTATATTAGAATACTTTAAGTATGAGTCGAAAGAGGTGTATTATTGTTGAAAGGAAAATGTTATTATTGCAATAGGGAATTTAGTAAAGCGGGTATTTCAAAACATATAAAAAGCTGTAAAGTAATGAAAGAATCTATGGGATTAGATGAAAACTCATCTTCATCTAAAATAAATAAGTTTATTTTAGAAGTGTATTCTAAATATAACAAGGATTATTGGATGTATATAACTATAGATATAAATTGTACATTAAAAAATTTAGATCAATTTTTAAGAGATATATGGGTAGAATGCTGCGGTCATTTGAGCATGTTTGAAATATATGGAAAAAGATATGAAAGTGAAATAGATGAAGATTGGATTTTTGGAGAATCTTCAAATGATATGAATATAAAGCTTAAAAATGTTATAGGTTTAAATGACAAAATAGAATACGAATATGATTTTGGATCTACTACATATTTAGAAATTAAAGTTATAGATAAAATTACATGTTCCAATAAGGTAAAAAACATAGAGTTATTAGCTAGGAATAATGAACCAGATTTGAAATGCTCAAATTGCGGCAGTAAGGCATCATACTATGACTATGAAAATGAAGAATATTTGTGCGATGATTGTTTTGAAGATTGTACTTATGATGAAGAAATGATAGAAGAACTAGATTATGTAAATTCACCGAGAGCAGGAGTTTGTGGATATTATGGAAGTAAGGAAGATGAAGTCAAGTATTTACCGAATGTTAAAAGTGGTAAAGTAATAACGGTTGGAAGTTTTGGCAGCAAAATAGAAGAAGACAACAATGATGTTGAAGAAGCCTATACTTATGAAGATGATGAGAAATCATCTTTTGATAATGACTTTTCAATGGCATTTGATAAAGCAGCTAGAAGAGCAATTAATGCTGGAATGAGAAAAGAGCTTAAAAACTGGCAGCCTATTGAAAAAAATTTTTCTCTTGAATATCATTTGAACAGATTTACAAAAGATAAATTGACAAATATAGCTAAAAATCTGCATATGAAGAAGATTTCAAAATTGAAAAAAGAAGAATTAAAAAATAAAATACTGGACTCATATGAAGAAGGGGCACAGTTTATTATAGAAAATATGAATATTGAGGCATTTGAAACCTTAATAAATATATCAGTAGAAAAGATGTGTGAAGTCAGTGATTATGCTATAGAAAGTAATGCTATTGACTATTTTAGAAATAGAGCATTTTTATTTACAGGAGAAATAGATAAAAAAGATGTTGTTATTGTGCCAGAAGAATTAAAAAAAGTAATTTTACATAAAAATAGTGAAAAGTTAAAAAAGCAGTTAGAAAAAAATGAAGAAATCATAAAGCTTTTTTGGGGAATGTGTAATTACTATGGTGTTGTTGAACTTGAAAATTTTAAAGAACTAATAAAAAGATATATTGATTTTGATATATCAAATACGAATTTTGAAGTTGTATTAGAAAATGGAGCAGATTACTATAATGAATTTGAGTTTCAAGGGGATTTTGGAAATAATATTTTAGTTGATGATGTTTCTGATATAGTTTGTCATCAGCATAAAAGAGATGATTTGAATTTTTATCCTTTTAAAAAAGAAGAATTATTTGAAGCAGCTAAAATTGATTTCAGGGATAAGACAAAGGCTTATAATAAACTTTACAACTTTTTTACAACAAATTTTGATATTTCAAGTATTGAAGAAGTAAATCTTATTGGAAATGAGGTGATAAAATTTTTCAATAATACAAGGCTTTGGATTTTAAAAGGATATACTCCAGAAGAGCTTAATCCTACTACTGTGATAAAAAAAGAGAAGGCTGGGAGAAATGATCCATGTCCTTGTGGAAGTGGGAAAAAGTATAAAAATTGTTGTGGTAAAAAGTGAAGAAAAGGAAATAATGTACATGTTAATCTAAAACTACGATATCACATATTTGAAATTAAAATTAATTTGCTTCCTCCTTGTTATATCAAGGAGGAAGCATTTTTATTTGAAGCTTTATAACTTTGTTTTCAGAGTCTTATCCAATTATTTAAGAAATAATATGATAGACAATATATTGACAAATATAAAAAGTATCATTAAACTGTAGTAAGACAATATATTGTCTATTGGAGGAAAAACTTTTATGGATACATATAGAGAAATATTTTTAATGGAACAAACCTATGGAACGTTATTTTCACTGGCAAATAAGCTTCAGGTAAGAGGAGATGAATACCTTGGGAAATTGACTTCAAGGCAGTATATGACCATGGTTGCAATTGCTCATTTATCTGAAGGTAAAACTACCCTCAATAATATTGCAAGAAAGCTTGGTTCCACTAAACAAAATGTAAAACAAATTGTTACTGTCATGCAGAAAAAGGGATATGTTGATATTGTACCTAATCATGAAGATAGACGTGCTGTCAATGTAATAATTACGGAAACTGGAAAACAGGTATTGTATCAAGTTTCAGAAAAAGGAATATTCTTTATGGCAGAGCTTTTTAAAGATTTTTCAACTGAAGAGCTGGAAACTATTTGGGGAATGCTTAAAAAACTGTATCGATTTGATGGTGAAGAACAAGATGGTTTTGAAGAAGCTAGTAATTTAAAAGTAGATAAAAGTCAGAAAGATGACGCAGCAAGAATATTAAAGAAATTTGAAAATATAAGAAAAAATCAAAGAGAGGAAAGGAAAAATCATGAGAAATAAAAACAACAGGTTAATATGTACTTCTGAATATGTAAGGATTAATGGAATAGATCAGTTCTTGTATCATCTAGGAACAAGCTTTGATAATCCTGTGATGCTATTTTTGCATGGAGGGCCAGGTTCGGCAGAATCCTTATTTACAGGATTATTTCAAGATAGATGGGAAGAAATATATACTGTAGTTCATTGGGACCAGAGGGGTGCTGGGAAGACCCTCACGAAAAATCCAGATAAGCTTCCTACAATAGATTTGATGCTTCAGGACTTATTTGAAGTTATCCAGTATCTTAAGAAAAAATATAACAAGAAAAAGGTTGTTATATTTGGCCATTCCTGGGGAAGCGTTTTAGGATCAATATTTATCAGAAATCACCCGGAAGACGTAGAATACTATATTGGTGCTGGACAGGTTGTTGGTATGGTGGAAAATGAGCAGGTAGCCTATAATAAACTTAAAGAAGTTATTGATCAGGCAGGTGATAAAAAATCATTGAAGAAGCTTGAGAGTGTAGGTGAATATCCTGGCAGCAAAATTGTTTTTGACAAAGAGTTTTTGGGAAAATGTAATATAGTTCATAAGCTTTTAGGTAAATATAAATTAGGCATGGAAATAGGCATTGACATCTGGATAGCTATGTTTAAAAGCCCTATTTTTAAGTTTTCTGACATCATAGCATTTATGAAAATTTTTAAGGCAAATTCAAAGGTTCACAGTTTCCTTGGGGACTTTAATTTACGAAGAGAATCGAAAGAATATAAAGTGCCAGTATATTATATTTTAGGAGAAAGAGACTGGCAAGCGCCCCGTGTTGTAGCTGAAGATTATTTTAAAGATATAAAAGCGCCAAGTAAAGATATATTCATAATTTCTGATGCAGGACACTTTTTGATGATGGATCAGCCTGACCTGGTTTTTGATGCATTATCAAAAATAAGTAAGAAAGAAAAAAGTGTACAATGTTTTTTATAATATAGGATGTGAAAAATCCCATAAGGGACTATGATGAACTTATAGTTCCAATCAAATAATTAAAATAAGTATTGACTCTCCAGTTACTGGATGCATTATTCTTTCAAGTAGAAGTTTGAAAGAGGTGTATATTATTACCTCAGAACTTAAGAAATATTCAAGGCTGGAGGTGTACCATGAGTACTAAGCTTAGAGAACTTATAATAAATGAAGATATTAATGAAGAATCTGAAGATAATATGATTGTTATAAAAGGTGCAAAGCATCATAATCTTAAAAACGTTTCTTTGAAACTGCCAAAGAATAAACTCATTGTATTTACTGGAGTCAGTGGAAGCGGAAAATCTACTTTAGTATTTGATATAATACATGCTGAAGCACAACGAAGATTTATTAAAGGTTTATCCACCTTTGCAAAAAAAAGTGTGGGAAAAATTGAAAAGCCAAAGGTTGAATATATTTCAGGCTTAACCCCATCCCTTGCCATAGAGCAAAAAAGTGTAAGCAGCAATCCACGATCTACCGTTGGAACCTTGACGGAAATTTCTGATTATCTGCGTCTTTTATATTCCAGAATAGGTATTAGAACCTGTGAAAACTGTAAAACAGAAATAAAAACACTACTTTATAAAAATAAAAAAAGTGAATGTCCTAACTGTCATACCTTTATTAAACCTCTTATGTCATCACATTTCAGTTCCAATACTCCTCAGGGAATGTGTCCTCATTGTAAGGGACTTGGTGTCACGCAGGAAGTTGATTTAAAGCTTTTAATTGGTGATGAAAGCTTAAGCATTTTAGATGGTGCTATTAATTGGTTTGGAAATCTTAGAGAAAATAATAAAACTACATGGCCAACAGGGCCTTTAGATATTGTATTTGATCATTATAATTTAGATATTGAAACACCCTGGAGGGATTTACCTAAGAGTTTTCAAGATGTAATATTGTATGGATCAGGAGAAGAAAAGTTAGAGTATCCATCTATAATGGGAGGCAAAACTACACTTAAACCTGTTAAAGGAATTGTTACGGAGTTAACTAGACTTTATTATGAAACAGATTCCGAGGTAACAAGAAAAAAGTATGCACAATTTATGAGCTTCAATACTTGCAGTGTCTGCAAGGGTACAAAACTATCAAAAGAAGCAAATAGCGTCAGAATAGGAAAAAGAACAATATCAGAGGTTTCAAATATGTCTGTGAGAGAAGCTTTAAGCTTTATTAAAGATATATATGAACATGTTCCGAATTCTATATTCAAGATGTCAGAGGAAATAATTTTGGAGATATATAAAAGATTATCTTTTTTAAATGATGTTGGCCTCCATTATTTATCTTTAAACAGGAGTGCACCTACCTTATCTGGAGGTGAAGGCCAGAGAGTGAGGCTGGCTGCCCAGCTTAGCAGTGAGATTACAGGCATAACTTATGTTTTAGATGAGCCATCAACAGGACTGCATCCCCGGGATTTAGAAAATCTAGTAAGCACGCTCTTAAAGTTAAGGGATAAGGGAAATACAGTAATTGTTGTAGAACATGATGAAGAAATAATGAAGCATGCAGATTATATTGTAGATATAGGCCCTTATGCAGGGGTCTTAGGTGGAAAAATAATAGCACAGGGAAGCTTAGATGCTGTTAAAAATAATAGTAATTCACTAACGGGAAAATATTTGAGTAAGACTTTAAAAGTCAATGATGCTATGTATAACAATTTAGAAAATAATAGATTCCTTACGATAAAAGGTACAGACTTAAATAATTTAAGAAGTGTTACAGCAAACTTCAGGTTAAATACATTAAATGTTGTAACTGGAGTCAGCGGCAGTGGGAAAAGCAGCCTAGTAAGCAGAACTTTAAAACCTCTCTTAGAAAATTTATTAAATAAAGCGGATAATAAAGTAGAACATTACAGTGAAATTTTAGGATATGAAGACTTAGATAAGGTCATAAATGTTTCACAGGAGCCTATAGGAAGAACTCCAAGATCTAATCCGGCTACTTATATAGGAGTGTTTGATAAAATACGAAAAGTCTTTGCAAATACAAAATATGCTAAAGAACACCATATGGGCTTTGATTATTTCAGCTTTAACTCAGTAAAAGGAAGATGTCCCTATTGTGAAGGTCAGGGTCAGATAAAAATAGAAATGCACTTTTTACCAGATGTATGGATAGAATGTGATGAATGTGGAGGCAGAAGATTTAAGGAAGAAGTGCTTAAAAATAAGATCAATGGAAAGAACATTGCTGATGTGCTGGATATGGATGCCAATGAGGCATCAGAATTCTTTAAAGATTACAAAGATATACATTTAGTCCTTGAAGTTTTAAAAGAAGTAGGACTTGGATATATCAAGCTTGGTCAAAGTGCCACAACCTTAAGTGGAGGAGAGGCACAAAGGGTAAAACTTGCAAAGGAACTCAGCAGAAAAGCTAAAGGAAAAACTGTATATATCTTCGACGAGCCTACAAATGGACTGCATTTTCATGATGTATCCCAGCTGCTTGCTATTTTTGATAAACTTCTTAGAGCGGGACATACTCTTATAGTTATAGAACATAATTTGGATGTTATAAAATCAGCAGGATGGATAGTAGATATGGGGCCAGAAGGTGGAAAAGATGGGGGTAAGGTTATTGTAGAAGGTACTTTGGAGGATGTTATTAACTCAAAGGAGAGCTTTACTGGAAGAGCTATTAAGCAATCGGAAAGTATGAAAAATTTAATAAGATGCTAAATAATATGACACTCGCCTAATGTTTAGTTTTCCAATGGCATGTGTAGTTAAGTCGTCGATTTGTAATAAAATCGACGACTTTTGCTATTTTTTGAACATGATTTTGCATTAAATTATTTTGTAATAATTGAGATGCAAAATCATGTTCAAATATTAATTTATCAATAAATAGTTCTACTTTTTACAATTATATTAAAAATTATTATGATAATATAATAATAATTTAAAAAACAGAGACTATATATTAAAAATTAAAAATGCATAGGGGTGAGTTGTTATGCAATTGGAAATTAAAGAAAATGAATTAAAAAACGGTAAAGTTGAAAAAGGAACGATAGGGTTACGCAAAGGATGCCTTTCTTTTGTTCAAGTTTTAGCTCAATCTGTTGCTAACGTAGGACCAAGCGTAGGTCCAGCTTTAGGAATTCCTGTTGTTTATGCTGCTTCTGGAAATGGTACCTGGCTTATATATGTGTTTGCTACAATTACAATGCTATTGGTAGCATACAATATCAATCAATTTACTAAAAGGTCAGCATCCCCGGGATCTCTCTATACCTACATTAGCAGTGTGATGGGACCAAAAGTGGGGGTGATTGCCGGGTGGGGATTAATACTCGCATATATTATGACTGGATCAGCATGTTTAGCAGGTTTTTCTAATTATGCTTCCATGCTTTTAGGTCTTTTAGGTATAAAACCTTCTATTGTTATAGTGGCTTTAATTGGTGGATTGTCAGTTGCATATATAGCTTTTCGAGATGTTAAATTATCAGCAAAACTAATGCTCTTGTTTGAAATAATATCAACATTACTTATAGTTATACTTTTTGCAGTAGTATTGGTTAATAAAGGTTCGAGTTTGGACTATGCTCAGTTAAAACTTAAGGGAGTATCCTTTGATAGTTTGCGGATGGGGTTAGTTATTGCCTTCTTTGCTTATACAGGTTTTGAAAGTTCAGCAGCTCTTGGGGAGGAAGCTAAAGATCCACTTAAAACTATACCTAAGGTATTGACAGTAAGTCTTTTGATTGTTGGATTTCTATTTACAGTATTTTCTTATATTGAAATTACAGGTTTTGCTGGGTTATCTACAAAATTAAGTGATGCACAATCTCCTATATCAATTCTTGCAAATTCTAATGGTGTGCCAATAATGGGATTATTGATAAATATTGGCGCAACGATAAGTTTCTGGTCATGCATGGTGGCAGTAATTACTGCTAGTGCAAGGGTTATATTTTATATGAGTTTTCATAAAATACTTCCTCATGCTCTTAACACTGTACATTCAAAGCATAATACACCATATAAAGCTATTATAGCTGCATCATTTATATTAATTAGCGTTCCAGCTGTTTTATTGACATTAGGAAATAATGCCTTTGATATATTTAATTGGCTTGGAACAATTGCAACCTATGGATTCCTTGTTTGTTATACACTTTGTGTAATTTCATCACCTATATATTTATATAGAAATAATCTTTTAAAAATTAAACATGTTGTCGTGGCAATTATAACAGTTGCTATTCTTTTGGTTCCTATAATAGGCAGTGTTTATCCTGTACCACCGTATCCAATGAATTTATTACCTATAATTTTCTTAGGATGGCTGGTAGTTGGTGGAATATATTTTATGACAAAGTTTAAAAACAATTCCTATATTGAAAAAAATGTAATAGAAGAATTAAGTTCTTCAAAGGATAAAATTCAAATATAAAAAGATATTTTAAAGGAGGATAAGAACAATGCAGGATACAAAAATAAATTTTATTTATTTAAGTGAAACAGATATGATTAGGGCTGGCGTTAAAGAAATGACTGGGTGTGTGGAAACTATGGAAAAAATGTTCAAACTGTTAAAGGTTGGTGACTATCGTATGGGGGGGCCTAATGGAAATTCACACGGTGTAATGATGGCTTTTCCTGAAAAATCTCCATTCCCTAATATGCCTACGGACGGTCCAGATAGAAGATTTATGGCTATGCCTGCTTATCTAGGAGGAGAATTTGATATGGCTGGTGTAAAATGGTATGGCTCAAATGTAGAGAATAAAGGGAAAGGCCTTCCAAGATCAATACTTATGCTCACCTTAAATGACAAGGATACAGGTGCTCCTGTTGCACATATGTCAGCTAATGTTTTGAGTGCTTATAGAACAGGTGCAGTTCCTGGGGTTGGGGTAAAGTATTTTGCTAAAGAAAATTCTAAGATAGTTGGTATTATAGGACCTGGAGTTATGAGTAAGACGGCTCTTGCAGCAACTATTGCCGTTAGACCGGGAATTGAAACAGTTAAAATTAAAGGAAGAAGTAAGAAATCAATTGATGGGTTTGTTAAACACATTAATGAAGAATATCCACAAATTAAGGATATAAGAATTGTAGACACAGAGGAAGAGGCTGTTAGAGATAGTGATATTGTACACATTGCAACATCAAGTCCCACTGGGGATATTAGTCAATACCCATATATAAATGAGGAGTGGATTAAAAAAGGTGCAGTACTATGCTGTCCGGCAGCAGCTAGATTTGATGATGATTTTATTTTAAATAGAGCAAGAACTATTACTGATAATATTCAGTTATATGAAGCTTGGGAAGAAGAAATGGAATTTCCGGCATATAATTCTGTACCAATTCCAGCAGTACATTGTATGGACTTGATTAAAGAAGGCAGGATGACAAGAGATCAGATTGATGATTTGGGGGATGTATTAATTGGAAGGATACCAGTACATCGTAAAAAGGATGAAATTATTATATATTCAATTGGAGGTATGCCAGTAGAAGATGTTGCATGGGGTACTGTAGTTTATAGGAATGCTGTTGAAAGAGGTATTGGGACTAAGTTAAATCTATGGGATGTACCTTGTATGGCTTAGACATATTTTGAAAATTTATTTGACTTGAAAGGAGAATTTTATAATGAGGATTACAAAACACCCAATTTTAGGTGAGACTAATAAAGGACGTTTAGTAACTTTTGATTTTGATGGAAAAACCATAGAGGGGTATGAAGGAGAACCCATAGCCACTGCTTTGAAGGCTGCGGGGGTAATGGTGCACAGGTATACAAAAAAAGGATTCCCAAGAGGAGTATTTTGTGCCATTGGGAGATGTACTGACTGCGTTATGGTTGTAGATGGCAAGCCAAATGTAAGAACTTGTGTTACACCTCTTGCTGAAGGGATGAAGGTTCAAACACAATATGGAGTCTCTGCAAAAAAAGAGGTATAAATATTAGAGTATTTTTTAGGAAAGGACAGGTATTCGTATGAAAAGATATGATGCAATAGTTGTTGGTGCAGGACCTGCAGGGCTTTCAGCAGCTATAGAAGCAGCGAAAAGAGGACTTAATGTTGTAGTGTTTGATGAAAATGCTAAACCTGGCGGACAATTATTTAAACAAATACACAAATTCTTTGGATCAAAAGAGCATAAGGCAAAAATAAGAGGCTTTAAAATAGGGGAGGAACTTTTAAAGGAAGCAAATGAGGTTGGAGTAAAAGTTGTCTTAAATGCTACAGTAATTGGTCTTTATTTAGATAAAGAGGTTACTGTAAAGATAAAAGATGAAATTGTTCACTATAAGGGAGATGCGGTTATAATTGCAACGGGAGCATCTGAAAATATGGTTACTTTTGATGGATGGACTCTTCCTGGAGTTATAGGTGCGGGAGCGGCTCAGACAATGATGAACCTTCACGGTGTACAGCCAGGAAAAAGAATACTTATGCTTGGAAGTGGAAATGTAGGGTTGGTTGTTGGATATCAGCTTTTGCAGGCAAACTGTCAGGTAGTAGCACTTGTAGATGCAGCGTCTAAAATAGGTGGATATGGTGTTCATGCCGCGAAGATAGCTAGGTGTGGAGTACCATTTTACTTATCTCATACTATAATAAAAGCTGAAGGAGATCAATGTGTAAAAGGGGTTACTATTGGCGAGGTTGATAATAAGTGGCAGATAATACCTGGTACGGAAAAGCATTTTGATGTCGATACCATATGTCTGGCAGTAGGTCTTTCTCCTATGTCACAGCTTACCAAAATGGCTGGATGTAATATGGAGGAAAAACCTAAAAAAGGTGGATATATTCCTGTTTGCGATGAGTATGGTGAAACTTCTATAAAAGGAATATTTACAGCAGGAGATGTTTCAGGAATTGAAGAAGCAAGTTCAGCCATGATTGAAGGTAGAATTGCAGGTGTAGCAGTTTCCTGTAGATTAGGATTTATTGATAAAGAACAATTAGAAGCAAAAATAGAAGAATTGGAACAAGCGTTGACTAGTTTAAGACAGGGAATGTTTGGACCAGAAAATAAGGGAAAAGATATTGAGAAGACGGAAGAAGGTTTTGATGTTTCAAAGAATCTACTCAAGAAAGGATATTTGACTGATGAAGAGGTTATAAAATATCCGGGAGTAAAATCTATAAAAGGAATTCATCCTGTTATAGAATGTTCGCAAAATATTCCATGTAACCCATGCCAAGATGCATGTCCAAGGCAATGTATTAAAATAGGAGCTAAAATAACATCTCTTCCAGTTGTTGATGAAAAATCGAAGTGCATTGGCTGTGGTATGTGTGTAGCATCCTGCTCGGGACAATCAATATTTCTTGTAAATGAAGATTATGAAGAAGAATATGCATCAATAACGCTTCCTTATGAATTTTTGCCATTACCGGAAAAAGGTATAAAGGGAATTGGTTTAGATAGAAGAGGTAAAGAAGCATGTGAAGCGGAAGTTGTAGGTGTTAAATCGCTTCCGGCATTTGATCATACTAATTTATTGACAATAAAAGTTCCTAAAAAAATGGGAATGAAAGTAAGATTCTTTAAGCAGGCATAGGAGGTAAGATTATGAGTAAAGTAAATGATAGATCAAGGAATATAGGTGAGTTTAAAGTACAGCCTGATGATAGTAGGATAATCTGCCGCTGTGAAGAGATTACAAAGGGTGAGATTAGAAAAGCAGTACATGATGGTATGTTTACTATAACTGAAATAAGAAGATACCTAAGAACAGGTATGGGACTTTGTCAGGGTCAGACCTGCGGTAAATTAGTTAAAGGAATTGTAGCAAGAGAGTTAAGTATTTCTCCTTTAGAACTGGAACCGGCTGTATCACGTGCGCCTATGAGACCTGTAGAGATGAAAGTTCTTGGAAATGAAAGAAAAGGAGGAAAATAGCATGAAAAATTGTGCTGATGTAATAATTATTGGAAGTGGTGTAATTGGTAATTCTGCAGCATACTATTTATCAAAAAAGGGTTGTTCTGTTATTGTCCTCGATAAAGGTGACAATATTGGAAATGGTGGTTCATCAAGAAATGGTGGAGGAGTTCGTCAATCAGGACGTGATAAGAGAGAACTTCCATTAGCTATGTATGGTATAAAAAATCTTTGGCCAACTTTATCAGAAGAATTAGGGGTAGACGTGGAATATTATCAAAAAGGTAATTTAAGGCTTGGTAAAACGGAAGAGCATATTAAGATATTGAAGAAGCTTGCAAATAGTGCTGAGGAGTGCGGTCTTGATGTAAGGATGATTTCGGGGGATGAAGCAAGAAAAATTAATCCATATCTTTCAGAAGAAGTAATTAGTGCAAGCTGGTGTCCTACTGATGGACATGCAAATCCATTAATAACAACTTTGGGTTTTTATTGTAAAGCAAGACAATTAGGTGCTCATTTTATAACAGGAGAGGAAGTTGTTGAAATCAAAAAAATAAATGGCAAAGTAAGACAAGTAGTAACTAAAAACAATGTTTATGAAGGAGAGCATATTATCCTTGCTGCAGGTTACGAAAGCCGTAAAATAGCAGCTACCGTTGGCGTTGATATTCCAATGAACAAAGTTTTGTTGGAAGTTCTTGTTACAGAAGCTCAGCCGCCAATGTTTTATCAAATGTTAGGTACTGCAGCAGCAGATTTTTATGGACATCAGACTAAACACGGTTCATTTGTCTTTGGTGGTTCATCAGGTTATGAAGCGTATAACAAAGATAATGGAACACCCATAACTTCAAGCATTACAGCACCATGTATATGCAGAGGAATAATGAAGTATTTTCCGATATTGAAGGATGCAAAAATTATTCGCACCTGGGCTGGATGGATAGATGAGTGTAAAGATCACATACCGGTAATAAGTTTTGTAGATGAAGTTCCAGGACTTATACTTGCATGTGCTTTTACTGGACATGGATTTGGAATATCTCCAACTGTTGGTATGCTTTTATCGGAAATGGTAGAAAGTAAAGGAACAACTCTTGATATAAGTTCTTTTTGTTATGATAGATTTAAGGCAAAAGTATAAGCAGTATATAATTTTAAATATTAAATTATCAATAAAACCACAACAATAATCAAATAATTATTTTAATTTTATTATAAATATGCTATATTCACAATAAAATATTATTAAAATTAAAAAGTGGTGAAAATATGATTCTAGAAAAACAAAAAAAAATAATTTCTCCCAAACAGCCTTATTTTGTAATGAATTCATCACGATATTATAAAGCTGTTGTGATGAATTATGGAATTTCTCATTTTTATGCTTTTTATAATAATGGATCTATGGATAGTTCTGTTTTTGCAATACCAGATGGGTGTATTGATATGTACTTTTGTTGTGATGAAAAAGAGCCTAATGCATATATTTGTGGGACTGTTTTTCATCCGCAAGTTGCATTTACTGAAAGAAACAAGTACTTATTTGGGGTGAGATTTTTGCCTGGAAATTGTATTAAATTCAAGAATGCGCATATGTCAAGTTTTGTGGAGTCAAAAATTCCTTTTTTAGATGTCATAGAAGATAGAAAATTGGTTGAGGACATAACTTCTAGCAGAAATTTTAATCATCAAATAAAGTTATTTATGGATAGATATTTAAAGTTATATTATAATTCTAAAGTAATAAATAAACATGAAGATTTAGATAAGTTTCTTATTAGCAATATAATTAAAAATCTGGGACAAATAAAAATTAAAGAACTTGCAAATGAAACAAATTATTCTGTTAGATATATAAACAAAATATTTCTTCAAGAATTTGGATTAACGCCGAAAGTATTTTCTAAGATGATGAGATTTCAGAATCTTTTAAGTAATTTAAACAATTTAGAATTGAATATGTTCAATTCTGATCTTACAGAAATAGCCATAAGATTAGGATATTATGATCAATCCCATATGATTAAGGATTTTAAACAGTTCACCAATACTACACCAAATAAATATATATATTCATTAAAAAAGACTGACTATAATAATAAACTGATTATAATTTAGTAACCTAAGTTAAAGTACTTTTACTTAGGTTACATGTCTGTACAAATAAATTCTTCGTAAATTTTTATATAAAAGTACGCATGATGTAATTATTCGGTTTTGTTGATAATTATTGTATTAGATGATAAAATATATACAAAAAGTTATAAATATTCAAATAATTGAATACAATTTATTTGAATATTAGTTGGAAAATTAAATAAGCAGGGAAATATAAGGGGGATATAAATATGACGCCAATGAGTAATAATGAGTATTTATCAAGATTACAGTTTTCTGATGAATTAAAAGAATTGGAAACTGCCAAAAAAGCATCTGGTTTAAACTATGAACAACTTGCACAGAAAGTTGGAGTAAACAAGGTATGGCTTGCATCTGTATTTAAAGGTCAGCAGTGGGTTCCTGAAGAATACTGTGTAAAAATTGCAAAGGTTCTTGGTATTAGCGTGGAAAAAGCCATGTTTTTAAACAATCATCCGTATAAAGCGAATACTGATCCTATATTGTACAGACTTCATGAAGTACTTGATACGTATGGACCGGCCATTAAAGATATTATACACGAACAAGGTGGAAACGCTATCATGAGTGCCATTGATTTCGGACTTGATGTTGATGTTACTGATGATGAAGATGGTAATCGCAGAGTAATTATAAAGTTTGATGGAAAATTACTACCTTATGC
Organism: Clostridium sp. AWRP; assembly: GCF_004006395.2. NCBI lineage: Bacteria > Bacillati > Bacillota > Clostridia > Eubacteriales > Clostridiaceae > Clostridium > Clostridium sp. AWRP. Next base: position 1,609,494 of record NZ_CP029758.2, read on the forward strand.
AAAAAGAGGTAAATATCCATGGTAATCATAAAACTTCTTTACAAGAATAACTTTATATTATTTTTGTAAAAAATTTGAAATAAAAGACATATGCTTAAGCAAGAAATTACCAGTATATAATAAAAACAAAAAGGTTACTATAATAGCATAGGGTATATAACAGTTGAGTCAAGATTTATATATGCTTCGAATAGAGGTATATATAAGTCGGCCGACGATTATATATAGGTTATTGCATAAATAGCTTATATATAGTTAGAGGGAAGATTCTATATTGTGGGGAAAAGCTTTAATATAGTTGATTAAAGTTGATTATATTAAGGTTCCAACTTATGGTATAGGGTCGAGCTAAAATTATATGAGGTGTTGAGATGGTTATATATAGCCGAGAGGTTATATATAGTTGTGTAGATATTTTATATAGTCGAGGAAACCATTATTATGGGTGATGAACTGCTTTATTATGGTGGAAACATCATAATAAGGTGATATATGTTATCTATAATGGTGCAACTTAGATTATTATGTGCTCTACTATATAAGAACTATAAGTGGATTTTAATTAATCTATTTATAGTTCTTTTTATTTAAAAAAATGATGACCAATTAAATATATTTTTGTTATTTTCTTACTTTGCATCTTTGTTTAACTAATAGTATTATAAAAATATAAACTGTCCAAAAAATATATAAAATAAACAATTATGTTTATTGATATGATATTATCTTATTTTGTAGAGGAGTATAATAATGGAAGAAAGAATAGTGGAAGAAGAAATAAGGGAAGAAAAAATAATTAAACAAGGAGATATGAAATATTATATACTAGAGACAATGATATTTGTCATAGTATCTTTAATAACTTGGTTTTTATCACGTTAGATAATTCGATGGCAAGTTAGTACAAACTTGATTATTTGTATCAAATATTTGTTGTGGAAATGCCCTATGACATCACCTAGAGTTGAAATGAAAATGGGTATAGACATGAAACTTAAGGTGTGAAGTACTTTTTGTTTCAGCTTAGGTTTCACGTCTGTCCCAATAAATTCATCTATTGTAAATTTACACGTTTTCAGCAATATAGTAAATTAAATTTTCTGTATCCTCCCAGCCCAGACATGGATCTGTTATGGATTTTCCATAGATACCATCATTTACGTCTTGTCTATCTTCTACAAGATAGCTTTCAATCATAAATCCCTTAATTAATTTTTTTAGTGTAGGACTATATTTTCTACTCATTAGTACCTCTCTTGCAATTCGGGGCTGTTCTTTATAAAGCTTCATTGAATTTGCATGGTTTGTATCTACAATAATAGCAGGATTTAATAAACCTTGTTTTTCATATTCGCTGGCGAGATAAGTTAAGTTTTCATAATGATAATTTGGAATGTTTCTTCCATAAGAATCTACTGCGCCTCTTAAAACAGCATGTGCCAGGGGGTTTCCACTTGTTTTAATCTCCCAACCATCATAAATAAAAGCATGTCCAAGCTGTGCCGCTTTAATAGAATTTAACATTACATGGATATCTCCACTGGTAGGATTTTTCATTCCTACAGGCATATCAATACCGCTTACAGTAAATCTATGCTGTTGATCTTCTACTGAACGAGCTCCAACTGCATGATAACTTAACATATCTGAAAGATATTTATAATTTTCAGGATACAGCATTTCATCAGCAGCAGGCATATGATATTCACTTAACGCTTTTATATGCATCCTTCTAATTGCTCTTATTCCTTCAACTAAATCTGGCTTTTTATGTAGATCTGGTTGATGAGCCATTCCTTTATATCCTTCACCAGTGGTTCTTGGCTTATTTGTATATATTCTAGGTATAATGATAATACAATCCTTTACTTTTTCTTGAACTTTTGCAAGCTTTCCAATGTATTCGCAAACAGAATCTTCGTTATCTGCAGAACAGGGTCCTATTATAAGAAGAAATTTGTCATCTTCATTTTGAAAAACTTTTTTTATTTCAATATCTCTATTTTGTTTAATTTCCTTAATATGATTTGGCAGAGGCATTTCTTGTATAATTTCCTGTGCTGTAGGTATTTTCTTAATAAATTCCATACTCATATTTTTAAATCCTTTCTTTAAGATATTTATATGATTTAAGTTTCGATTTATGTAATTATATCATCTAGTTTTTTTATGTCAATATAAATTTAAAGCTAAAATGCTATATTTGCACTTTAGCTTTAAATTTAGATATTACTAGACCATTTCACTTTTTTCTTCAAGTTTGGAATACATTTTCTCCTGCTGCTTCGTCGTAAATTGAAAGTAAATTTCTGTATTAGTAACAGATCTATGTCCGAGCCACCATTGCAGTTCTTTTATATCCATATCAGACTCTGCTAAATGAACTGCTGTAGTATGTTTTAAAGCATGAAAATGGTATTTACTCTTATCATGAATATTAGAGTAAGAACAATACTTTTTCATAAGATAATCAAGAGTTTGCCTTGAAATAGGTCTATTTTTTTGACTTTTAAATACAACTTCAGAGTTAGATGACAAATTGCTTTCATGTATATATTTATCTAATGCATCTTTTGTCTTATTATCAAGTCTTATGGTATTATTGCAACTGCCTTTTAGTCTTTTACAGTAAAGTTCACCTTTTGAAGCATTATAATCTTCCAATTTAATCAAAGCAATTTCAGACGCTCTTAAACCACATCTATAAGCAACTCTAAAAATTGCTAAATCTCTAACTGCATGTATATTATCTAAATTTATGATAGCGTTAAAAAGGCTTTTTGTTTCCTCCTGAGTAAAATATTTTATTTTTTTGTTACCGGTTCTTTCCATTTAGGTTCCTCTTTTCAAAATAATTGTACAATATAAATATTTTGTATAATAAATTATAGCATAATATTGAGTAAAATCCAATTATTATGGAACCAGTATTAAAATAATGTTGTAATTTACAGAATAATGAAGAAATAAATATCAAAATTTAAAATTTATGGAATTATATTGGAAGAATAAAACAGAAAATGAGCATAAAATTCTCATTTTCCGGACAAAATATTTATTTCGTCTAAATAAATAATAGTGTAGATAAAAAAATAAGTCAAAATATTAATCACATGGTAAGAAATTAAAAGTTACATAAACAAATAGGAATAAGTGTTAAATAGTTTAGAAGAAAAATTATTTGCATAGATAAGGATTGTAAAATGTGTAGAAACGATAAATATAATTTGGAAAATGAAAGCGTGTATACATATGCACTTAATATGGGTAATCTTGGAGTCTGTGAATGGAATATAGATACAGGCGAAATGGCTATTTCTGAAAAAATAACAGGATATGAATTTAACTCTATTAAAAGTATGAATGAATTTATTAATATTATAGCTTATGAAAAAGACAAAATGATGGCAATACAAGATTTAGATGATTATATTAATGGATCTCTAGAATTTTATCGAAGTACATTTAGAATAAAGACTAAATGTGGAGAAATTAAATGGGTTTTACTTAAGGGTAAAATATTTAAAGATGAAACAGAAAGTTCTGGTGTACTAGGTGTATTGATATTTAATATTACAAATATGAAGTTCTATGAAAGATGGGATAGTCTTACTAAGTTACCTAATAGAGAATTTTTTTTGATAAAACTCAGTAATTTAATAAAAACTGCTGAAATTCATAATAAAAAGGGTGCACTTATATATATTGATATTGATAATTTGAAAATTATAAATCATAATTTTGGGCACCACATTGGTGATTGGATTTTAAAATCATTTGCAAAATCAATTACTGTATTACTTGGTAAGCAAGGTGAATTATTCAGGTTAGAAGGGGACGAATTTGCAATACTAATTTATAAGTTTAATGATATAAAAAAAATAGAGAAAATGTGTAATAAAATTCATAAATGTTTAAAAAAGTCTTTTCAAATAATGGGTAAAGAAATTTATATTAGTACAAGTTTAGGGGTAACTGTTTTTCCAGATGATAGCTCTGATCCAGATGAGCTATTGAAGTTTTGTAATTTTGCAATATGTAGATCTAAGGGTAAGGGAAAAAACGAGTTCACTTTTTTTGATAAGAAAAAGGCACAACCCTATTTTAGAAAAATTTTAATTGATAGTGAACTGAAGAATTCAATTATTAATAACGAATTAGATATTTTTTATCAACCTCAGATTGACGCTTTAAGTAATAAAATTATCGGCTTTGAAGCACTTTTAAGGTGGAATAATGATAAACTTGGCGATGTATCTCCTGCTGAATTCATTCCTATAGCTGAAGATAATGGATACATTGTACAAATTGGAAATTGGGTTCTAAATAAAGCCTTAGAGACTGCTTGTGCATGGAAAGAAAAAGGTTATAAATTTAGTAAGATATCTGTAAATGTCTCTCCAATTCAATTAGAAAAAAGTGATTTTAAGATCAATGTGTTAAATATATGTGCAAAGCACAATGTAGAACCTTCTTTACTTGAAATAGAAATAACGGAAAGAACTTTAATTGAAATTGGGGAAGACAGGATTGAATTATTAAATGAACTTATGGAAAGCGGCGTAAGCATTGCAATAGATGATTTTGGGACAGGATATTCTTCCTTGAACTATTTAATTAATTTACCAGTTAATACGTTAAAAATAGACAAGTCATTTATTTCTAATATCCATAATGATAAAAACAAAGCTGTAATTGGCAGTATAGTGAAATTATCAAAGTATTTAAAATATAAAGTAATCACTGAAGGAGTGGAGACAAGAGAACAGTTAGATGTACTTATTGGCTTGGGCTGTAATTTGATTCAAGGTTATTATTTTAGCAAACCGCTTAAAGAAAATAAAATTCAGCATTTATTAAAAAATCAAAATAGGTAGGAGGAATCAGGGTGAAATTTTTTGAAAATATTAAAGTAAGAACAAAATTGATGTTATCTTTTATCATAATGGCTTTATTAATTGCTGCAGTTGGTGCTATAGGTATAATGTCACTAAAGACAGTGAATGTAAATTCTGAAGAGATGTACAGCAATAGATTACAGAGTGTTTATATGCTTACAGATATGGAACAAAATTTAACGGAAATAAAAAGCGATATGCTGCAATTAGTTTATGTGAAAGATGCTTCAAAGAAAAGTGATTTAGAAAAAGATATCCAATTAAATAAAGATGAAAATAATAAATATATTGAGAATTATGAAAAGCTCCCTAAAAATGACACAGAAAAACAAATGTGGTCTGCATTTAAAAGTTACGCTAGTAAGTACATAACTTTAAGAGAAAATACTATTAAGCTTATTGATGCTGGAAATTTTGATGAGGCAGTTAAACAATACGGGCATATAGCAGTGACAAGAGATGCCATGTTTTCAAGTCTTGATAAGCTAATTAGTGTAAACACTGACAATGCAAAAATCAAAAATTCTAATAACCATGCTGTATTTTTAAGCAGCAATAAGATTATGACTATACTAATAATAGTTGGATTAGTATTTGCTATAGGCTTATCTTTATTGCTAAATTCATGTATAGCAGGTCCTTTGACATTAGCTGTAGAAAATATAAAAACTGTAGCCAAAGGAGATTTTACTACAGTTGTACCACTTGGACGTAAAGATGAAATAGGAGAACTTGCCGACGTATTATATATGATGCAGAAAGATTTAAGTGAGTTAATTAAGGAAATAATGTCAAATTCACAGGAGATTAGCGCGTCTAGTGAAGAACTTTCTGCTACAGTAGAAGAGTTATCGGCAAAAGCGGAGGAAATAGATGGTGCAGTAAAGAATATAACATCTGGAATTCAGGAAAACAGTGCATCATCAGAAGAAATAACAGCGTCTATTGAAGAAGTGGATTCTAGCATTAATGAACTGTCTGGTAAAGCTGCAGAAGGGAGCAATAATGCAAACCAATCTAAAGAAAGAGCTGTTAAAGTTGAGAAAAAGGGTAAGGATGCAATAAAAGAAGTACGAAACTTATATGAAGAGAAGAAAAATCATATGCTGCAGGCAATTGAAGAGGGAAAAGTGGTAGATGATATAAAGATTATGGCGGACACTATTGCAGATATATCAGAACAGACAAACTTACTTGCACTAAATGCAGCTATAGAGGCAGCTAGGGCGGGAGAACAAGGCAAAGGATTTGCAGTAGTTGCAGAAGAGGTAAGAGAACTTGCAGAACAATCTTCACAAGCAGTAACAGGTATTCAAGATACTATTATAAAGGTTCAGGATGCATTTAAAAATCTATCTGAAAACGGTAATGATGTATTAAAATTTATAAATGAAGATGTAGATCCACAAATTCAGGATTTTGGAAACATGGGAAATCAATATTATAGTGATTCTGATTTTGTTAGCAGAATGTCTGAGGAAATTGCATCTATGTCTGAAGAGCTTACAGCCACAGTGAGTCAAGTAAGCAATGCAGTGCAGAATGTGGCAGAAAATGCACAGAACTCTAGTGAACATTCAGAGGCAATAAAGGTAAGCATTGATGAAACGGCAAAAGCAATAATAGAGGTATCCAAAACTGCACAAAGTCAAGCAGAACTTGCTCAAAAACTTAATGAGATGGTTCAAAAATTTAAAATATAAAGTGATTCTTAGAGTCAGATAAATATTCCAAAAAAATATTTGACAATCTTAAAAAGAAATAATATACTTAATACCATAAACTGTGATGGAGAAAGAAATATTTAATCTATTAACTTAAGAGAGCCAATGTGTGGTGTAAGTTGGTGTTAATGAAAATATGCAAATCACTCCGGAGTTTCCAAGTAGAAAGGTTTTTGCCGAGTAAACGAGGACGTATACCAACGATATATGGTTAGGGTTTATGTTAAATAAAGTTTTTATTTAAAGTGACTTGAATTGAGAGGCAATTGGTGTATCTAATTGCAAGTAAGGTGGTACCACGGAAATATATCTTTCGTCCTTATGAACATATTGAAATGTGTTTATAAGGACGAAAGATTTTTTTTATTTGTTAAAATATGCATAAGTAGGAAAGGAGGATAACTTAATATTAGAATATTAAAAAAATTGGGGCAAATTACAATATAGAAATATGATTATACAGGAACAAGAGAAGGGGGCTTTATTTTATGAATATTAAAGGTAGTGTTACTAAAAGGAAATATTTAAATGTTATTTTGCCATTGTTTATCGCATCTATGCTGGCGTATATTGATAGACTCAATATATCTTATGCTGCTTTGACGATGAATAAAGATCTGGGATTTACTGCTCAGGTTTTTGGAATGGGAGCAGGAATTCTATTTTTCGGGTACGTAGTGTTTGAGGTGCCTGGAACTGTATTTGCAGAGAAGCGAAGTCCAAGTAAATGGGTTGTTAGAATCATGCTTACCTGGGGTATAGTTACTGCTCTTATGGGTTTTGTGCATACGGAACTTCAATTTTATATTGTTCGTTTTTTAGTAGGAGCTGCAGAGGCAAGTTTTTATCCAGTTTGTTATTCAGCTATTGTTCCTCGTTGGTTTAATGCACAGGAAAGGCCTAAGGCACTTTCAATACTTTTAACTTCAATGCTGGTTTCAAGTATTATTGGTTCTCCTTTAGCAGGCGTAATATTAGGTATTGCAGCTTTTGGGTTTAAAGGTTGGCAGATGTTATTTATTTTAGAAGGAACTATGGCTTTTATTTATGGAATCATTCTTATTTTTTGGCTAAAGGATTCACCTGAAGATGTCAATTGGTTAACTCCAGAAGAAAAGAAGACAATAAGAACAGAATATGAAAGAGAAATTTCTGTGAAAAATTCAATAAAGAAATATACATTATGGGAAGCCTTAAAAGATAAGACAGTTCTCAAATTATGTTTTATATATTTTATGTGGGTTACAGGATTTTGGGGATTTGGATTTTGGCTGCCAACAGTACTCAAATCAGTATCAGGATTGAGTAATTCTAGTGTCAGCTGGCTAATTATAATACCAATGACAGCAGCACTTATTGGTTTCATAATTAATGGTAATTCTACCTCAAAGACAGGAGAAAGAAGATGGCATGTAGCTATTCCACTTTTTATTGGTGCTGTAGGTATGGCACTTGGAGCTTTAGTTTCTAATCCTGTATTAAGCTTTATATTCACTTGTGTTACTGCCATTGGTGTATATGTAGGAATGGGAGTATGGTGGGCAGTACCTACGTCATTTTTATCCGGTCCTGCAGCAGCTGGTGCTACTGGCTTAATTAACTCTATAGGAAATTTAGGAGGATTTACTGGACCTTATTTTGTTGGCTTTGTAAAAACTAGTACAGGATCTTATACAGTGGCATATATGTGTTTGGCTGTATCACTTGTAATTGCAGGTGTTACTATGCTTACACTTAAGAAAAAGGTTCCAGCTGATATGTTAGAGCAGGACAATGATAACCAAAACAAAATTGAATTAGGATAAACAAAGTTCTTGGCATTAGATGGAGTTTTGACTCCATCTAATGCTTAGAAATCGTTATCCAGGGACGTAGCTGCTCTTTACTCCTACTTGGAGAAGTGGGAGTATTAGAGCAGGTAGTCATCGGATAAGTTATACAAAAAGCACTATCATTTATAATGAACTGTGCTCTGTCAAGTAGACAGGGCGCAGTTCAAATTATATGATAGTGATTTTTTTATTTTAATGATCATATAATGAAAATTTCCACTATTATATGATCGTTAAATTTGATAAAATAGAGAGAAATAAATGAGAAGTATGATTGATTTATTATGGTAAATATTCCTGATAAGGGGTGAATTCTGTGATTAATAGTCAAATAAAAGAAGAAATAAGTGAGCTTTCTCCAGAAATGAAATTAATGCTTTTATTGTCTATAAGAGAAATAGGTGATAAAGAAAAAGCTGCTGTGCGAGAAATATTGAGAGAAAAAATTAACTGGAGGTTATTTGTAAATATTGTTGAATATAACAGAATATATCCTGTAGTATATAAAAATATAGTTAAAATGAAGGAATTAAACGAGCCAGAATATGTGCTGAGTAATTTGAGAGAGAAATATAAAAATAATATGTTGAATTTACTAAAATTTACGGCAGAACTGATTCGTTTGATGGATTTAATGAAAAAAAGCAAAATTAGAGCATTACCTTTAAAAGGTCCATTACTAGGAATAAATATATATGGAGATGTTTCTTTAAGAACATCTAAGGATTTGGACATATTAATTCATGTTGTGGACATGGAAAAGGCTGAGAAAATTTTATTGAAAATAGGGTATAGAAGGACTACTCCAGATTTTGCTTTAACATTAAAACAAAAAAATATAGTTATAAAAAAATTTCATCATTACGAATATTATAATGAGAAGTTAAATGTTCAGGTAGAGCTCCATTGGAGATATGATTCAGACTGTTTTATCTTTGATTTTGAAAAAATTTGGGAAAAGAGAAAAAGCAGGCTTATTTTAGGAAATAAAATTGATGTTCTTTCTCCAGAAGATAATTTTGTGTATCTGACATTTCATGGAGCAAAGCATGGATGGTTTAGATTGAAATGGCTCTGTGATACTTATGAAATAGTAAAAAAGAATAAGTTGGATTGGAAAGAAGTGATTGAAATATCTGAAAATTCCCAAATTTCACGCATGTTATTTCAAACTATGATTTTGCTTCAAGAAATTTTTAAATTGGATATACCCAATATTTTTGGAAAACTGGTGATAGATAATAAAAAGGCATATAAATTGGCACAGATGGCAATCCCTATTATTAAAAATAATAAAGAAGTTATTTACGAGCCAAAATCAGAACTATATATTCATAAGAAAAAGTATATGATTGAATTAAATAGTGAGAAAAATAGCAAGATAAAATATATACTACAATATTTCTTTCCAACAATGGAGGACTTCAAAACTATCAAATTAAAAGATGATTATTTTTTCTTGTATTTTATAATAAGGCCTTTTTTATGGGCATATAGATTTTTTACAAGATGATAATTTATATAAGAAGAGGAGTATGAGATGATTAATGAACAAACTATGATAAAAAGAGTTAAAGATGTAGTTTCAGCGGAGCTGGATGATATGACTGTAATGATGAGTATAGAAAATGGATCCTATTATGGATTTAATGAAATATCTACAGTAATATGGGCATTTATAGAAGAAAACATAAAAGTTAAGGATTTAGTTAGAAAACTTACAGATGAGTTTGATGTTTCTACAGAAGAATGTGAAAAAGATGTAATCAAATTTTTAAATGAGCTGAAAAAATTAAATTTAGTAGAAATAGAAAATTCAAAATAATAAAAATATGGAAGGGAGGTGAAATAATGAATAAGGAATTAAATAAGAAATGTGATAAAAAAAGCTGGAAAACACCTGAATTAATTATTATGTCTGTACAAAATGATACAGAAAATAATACTGGAATGGGTGGAGATGGTGGCCCTTTTTATTCTAATCAATCTTAATTATTAGACAAGTATGTGTATATGGATAAAAAATTTTTATCCATATACATTAACAATTAGTTTAAGTAGTGGGGAGATAGGAAACATTTGAGTGCTATATGTGGAATAGTATATTTTAATGATAAAAACATTGAAGATGATAAATTTAAGGGAATGATGAATTCTCTTTCACATAGAGGAATTGACGGAAATAGGAGATGGCAGGAAGGAAAAGTAGCTTTTGGACACCAAATGCTGTGTATTACACCAGAATCCCTTGAGGAAGAATTACCTTACTATGATAATACTTCTAAATGTGTCATAACCTCTAATGCACGCATTGATAATCGTGAAGAACTTTTTAGGAAACTTCAAATACCTGAGGATTTACAAAAAAATATGCCAGATAGTATTTTAATCTTAAAAGCATATGAAAAGTGGGAGAGAAAATGTATAAATTATTTATTAGGAGACTTTGTGTTTGTTATTTGGAATAGTAGAAAAAAAGAGTTATTTTGTGCCACAGATCCAATGGGTATGAGGACAATTTTTTATTATAAAGACTATGAAAAATTTGTTTTTTCTTCTGAAATTAAAGGTATACATGCAGCGGGAATTGAGAGAAAACCTAATTTAAAAAAGCTTGCTGCTATGTCTAATTTAGGATTAATAATAAATGATTTTAGAAATACATTTTTTGAAAATATATTTATTATGCCAGCAGCGGAAGTTATGATAATAAATTCAAAGGGCATGGACAATTACAGATACTGGACTTTTGATATATCTAAAAGAATTAAACTTAAAGATGAAGATGAATATATAGAAGCTTTTCAAGATATATTTTTTAAAGCAGTAAAAGCTAGAACTAGAAGTGCTTTTAAGGTTGCAAGCTTATATAGTGGTGGATTGGATTCTTCAGCAGTTACTGCAGCGGCAGGATATTTGTTAAGCAAAGAAGAAAAACAAGTAACTGCTTTTTCAGCTGTATTACCAGAAGAGTATAGAGAAATGCTTGTAGATGAAAGAGAATATATTGATATGTTAAAAGGCAGAGCTGGTATAGATATTCAGTATATAGCAGATCCTTTAGGAGGGCCTTTTGACAATTTAGATAAGCTTATATTTTCAGGAGAAGTACCTACATATACTTCACGTCATTATTTATATACGGCTTTTGCAGAAGCTGCAAATAAGCTTGGAGCAAGAGTTATGCTTGATGGATGTTTTGGTGAAATGGGTCCAAGTTTTCATGGAGATGGATATTATGCAGAATTATTTTTAACAGGAAAATGGTTAAAATTGAGGAGAGAGTTATCTCTTAAAAGAGATATTGAAAATATAGATCTGTTAAAACTTTTAAAAGGATATGTTATTAAACCTTTGATACCAAATTATTTACAGACAATTTTGAAACCAAGATTTGATGTTGAACAAAATGAAAAACTTTCGGTTATTAAAAAAGATTTTATAGAAAAAGAGCTTGGAGAAGAGCTAAATTTATACAAAGATAACTATAAAAAATTTGCAACCATTTATCCAAATCACAGAAAAAACCAGTTTCAGGCTTGCAACATTAGACGCCCAAAACCTGGAAATGGATTTGTAGGATACGAGAATGTTCAGTCTGTATATCCTTTTGCAGATAAAAGAATAATTGAATTTTGCCTTGCTATACCAGGCGATATGAAGGTTAGAAATGGTTATAAGAGATATATGATTCGTGCAGGAATGAAGGGATTCCTTCCAGATAAAATGAGATTTCGTACTACAAAGGAGCCTTTTTCACCAGATTTTAATATAAGGTACAATAATCAAAGGGAAAAAGCAAAAGAAATACTTTCATCTGTTAAAAGGAATGATTTAATAAATGAAATTGTTGACACTGAAAAGATAGAGAAGATGCTTCAACATACAATGCTGACTAATCGCTGTAATACTCCTAATGATTTTGCAGCAATGCATATGGTACCAAAGGGAATATATTTGTTATATTTTTTAAGTACTTTTAATTAATGCTCATAGATTTTTTACAAAATAATTTGGAAGGAAATTTTCATAATGATACAAATGGTTTATAAATTTATAAAACTTGATAGTAATAGAAAAGTATTATTTATACAAGCTTTTATTATTCTTGGGATAAGTAGAGCATTGGTTTTAAATGTACCTTTTAAAAATTTGGCTAAAAGATTTGGAACTCATGGAGAGGAAACTTCTTATGATTCGTGTGAAGATGAAAATACTATAAAATTGGTTAAATGGGCCATAAATACTGCTTCAAAATTTACTCCCTGGAACAGCAATTGCCTTGCAAAGGCAATTACAGCACAGAAAATACTTAGTAAAAGGAAAATACCTTCAACTATGTACTTTGGTGTTGCAAAAGGAAAAGACGGATTAATAGCTCATGCGTGGCTTAGATGTGGTGACATATATGTTACTGGTGGTAATGAAAATAAATATACTGTCACTGGTGTATTTACCAAATAGTGAAACGAGTTGATGTATTTGAATAAAGAGGAAAAAATATATATTGCATTTGGACTTGTAATTAAATCTGATATAAAATTGCCAGAACTTATCCAATTAGAAGCACAAAATGTAGATACAACGGTGGATATAAATATTAAAATTGCACAAGTTTCAGAATGTATTAAAGATTCAAAAATAAAAAGTATTTTCTATGAAGCTTCTTTAAATGAGTATTTACTTAAGGTCGACGGTATTGCAAAGTATTACGTAAAAGAAGGAAAAAACATCATAATTGAACCTAATGAAAATTCCTGTGAAGAAGATATAAGGGTATTTCTTTTAAATTCAGTTTTTGCAGTAGTTCTACAGCAAAGAGGATTTTTAGTTTTACATGCTTCAGCAGCAGTTGTGGATGGAAAAGCTGTAATATTTTCAGGTATTTCAAATAGTGGCAAAACAGCAATTGCCTTATCTCTTTATGATAAAGGTTATGGTTTAATTTGTGATGAAATTTGTCCAATAAAAATAGAGAATGGTAAAGCTATGATCTTTGGAGGAATACCTCAATTAAATGTTTGGCAGGATACCTTGGTAAAAGAGAAAAAAAATATTAATGTATATACCCCTATAAGAAAAGAAATTAATAAATATGCATTTAATATTAAAGATAAATATTATGAAAGTCCTATAGAAATATCTGATATAGTCCTATTGAAAAGACACAATAAAGATGGATTAGTAATTAAAAAGGTTAAAGGTGTAGAAAAATTTGGTAAACTTATGAAAGCTACCTATAGATTTGATTTAGAAGAACTTATGTTGGGAAAACATGATATCTTTAATAAGCATCTAATCATTGGTAGAAATTCTTGTATGTTTGAAATTATGTTTAATGATTATCCTTATGAAATTGATAAGATTACAGATTTTATTTTAAAGGAGCTGAAAGTTCATGAATAATATTATATGGCTTGCTTCCTATCCAAAGTCAGGAAATACTTGGTTTAGAACTTTTATTTCCAATTTATTAAGTAAAAAAGAAGAGATAGTAACTATTAATCAATTGAAAACAGATGGAATTTTTAGTTCAAGAGAAGTACTGGATAATATGATAGGGGTGGAATCTTCAAATTTAACATTTAACGAAATAGATAGATTAAGACCGGTTGTATATAAACATTTATCAGAAAATCTAAAAAGAAATTTGTATATAAAGGTGCATGATGCTTATACGTATTTAGAAGATGGAACACCGTTGATTGGAACTATAAACAGCAAAGTAATATATATTATGAGAAATCCATTAGATGTAGCTGTTTCTTTTGCGAATCATTCAACAAAGGATTTAGATACTGTGATAAGAAATATGGGGGATAAGAATTTTGCATTTTGTGACAATAGGAATAAATTAGGCAATCAATTGAAACAAAAACTTTTGACCTGGAGTATGCATGTAGAAAGCTTTGAAAAAGCTCATCAAATTCCAGTTCATATTGTGAAGTATGAGGATATGAAATTAGAGCCAATAAAAATATTTAAGGAAGCTGTAAAATTTATTGGTCTTGATTATAATGAAAAACAAATAAATGAAGCTATTTTAAAATCGAATTTTAAAAAATTAAAAGAAGATGAAGAAAAAAATGGTTTTAAGGAAAAGCCTTCTAAGGTAAAATCCTTTTTTCGTAGAGGTGAGATTGGAGATTGGAAAAATCATCTTACAGAGAAGCAGATTAAGAAGCTAATTGAGGATCATAGAGAAGTTATGATTAGATTTGGTTATATAGATGGGAGTGGAAAGCTTGTATATTAGGAGGAAAGATCATTAAATGAATATATATTCGGGTTTGCATACGTATAAGTACAAGGCTTTTGGTCTTAAAATATGTTCAGATATAGAAATGTTAGAACTTTTAGAGGATAACTCTTGGGATACAGACTTAAACATAAAGTTTGGAAAGGTACCAGATACTTTTGAAAATGTAATAATAAATACAAAAAGCAGGTTAATTGGGAAAAATAATTTTAGATTAGATAATGCAGGAATTGCGAAATACTTTGTAAAAAGTGGAAATGAGATTATAGTTGAACCTTATAAAGATGCATTCTTTGAGGAAATTAAGGTTTATTTGTTAGGATCATGTATGGGGGCACTTTTGTACCAAAGAGAGATTTTACCTTTACATGGAAGCTGTATAAATATTGGAGGGAAAGGGATATTATTAACAGGTATTTCTGGAGCAGGTAAGTCAACTATAGGGAGGGCATTATTAAGCCAGGGTTGTAAAATGGTAACAGATGATGTGGCGGCAATAACTTTAAATGATTTAAATGAGCCTATTGTATATCCAAGTTATCCAAGTCAAAAGCTTTGGGAAGATGCAATAGAGAGAATGGATGAAAAAGTTCAAGGAAAATCTTTAAATAGAATTTCTAATGATTTAAATAAATATTCAGTACCTAATAACGAATTTTTTTATAGGAAACCTACAACATTAAAAATAATATATGAAATTATTCCAGATACAGTAAGAGACATTATTATTGAGGAAGTTAAGGGCATTGAAAGACTGAATGTTGTTATAAAAAATACTTATAGAAGATTTATGACAAGAGGTTTTGATATTAAAGAATGGCATTTTAAACAGTGTACAAAAATTGCTAATGAAGTTTTAGTTTATAGAATAAAGAGACCAGAGGGAATGCATTTGGAAAAAGAAATAGCTAGCAGCATTTTAGAGCAAATATTGTAGATTTTGCTGCTTAAAAGAATCAAAAGGAGGTTTTTGTATGGATCATTTAGATATGTTGGAAAATAGAAGTATTCATATTTTAAGAGAAGCCTATAGTGAATTTAAAAATCTATGTATGCTTTGGTCTATAGGAAAAGATAGTACGGTTATGCTTTGGCTTGTAAGAAAAGCTTTTTTTGGGCATGTACCTATTCCTTTAATTCATATTGACACCCATTATAAAATAGAGGAAATGATTGAATATAGGGATAAAGTATCAAGAGAATGGAAACTGGATATGATATACGGTGAAAATGCTGAGGCTTTAAAAATGAAAAAAACATTTCCAGATGGAAAAGTTACAAGGCTTCAGTGTTGTCGGAATCTTAAAACGGAAGCATTAACTAATACATTAAATGGCAGTTGGCCTAGATATAGAATGAATCATGAAACAGGAGAATATGAAATTGAAAAAAATCCAGAACCTTTTACTGGTGTAATAGTTGGATTAAGGGCTGATGAAGAAGGCAGTCGCTCAAAGGAAAGGTATTTTTCTGCAAGAGATAAAAACAATATTTGGAATGTGGCAAACCAGCCTCCTGAATTTTGGAATCAGTATAAAACAGATTTTAAATATGGTACCCATGTGAGGATACACCCACTGCTTGATTGGACTGAACTTGATATATGGGAATATATAAAAAGGGAAAACATATCTATGGTATCTTTATATTTCAATCAAGGGGAAGGGAAAAGATATAGGTCACTTGGCTGTTGGCCTTGTACAAATCCAGTGGAGTCAAATGCATCTAATGTAGATGAAATAATAGAGGAGTTAAAAACGGGAAAGTTTGCAGATATTGCTGAAAGATCAGGAAGGGCACAGGACAAAGAAGATGGCGGAGGTCTTGAAGAACTTAGAAAAGAAGGATATATGTAGGTGAATGTTATGGCGAAAGATATTAAAGAAGATATGAATATAGTAGTTGTAGGTCATGTGGATCATGGGAAAAGTACAATAATAGGAAGGCTGCTTTCAGATACAAATTCGCTGCCAAAAGGGAAATTAGAGAGTATAAAGGAAAAATGTAAGAGAAATTCAAAGCCCTTTGAATATGCATTCCTACTTGATGCCTTAAAGGATGAACAAAGTCAGGGAATTACCATTGATTCTGCCAGATGTTTTTTTAAAACGAAAAAACGGAATTATATGATCATTGATGCACCAGGACACATTGAATTTTTGAAAAATATGATAACAGGAGCTTCAAGAGCAGAGGCTGCTCTCCTTGTAATTGATGCTTTTGAAGGTATTAGAGAAAATTCAAAAAGGCATGGCTATATGCTTTCGATGCTTGGCATAAAGCAGATAGCTGTACTTATAAATAAAATGGACCTTATAAATTATGATGAAATAGTTTATAAAAATCTTGTGAAAGATTATAGTGAATTTTTAAAACAAATTGGAATTGAAAATTTTATATTTATACCTGTAAGTGGAAGATGTGGAGATAATCTTATAAATTTATCTAATAATATGAAATGGTATAATAGAAATACTGTAATTCAGGTTTTAGATGGCTTTATAAAGGAGAATTTACCGGAAAATAAACCATTTAGAATGCATGTACAGGATGTTTATAAATTTACTGAAAGAGGAGACACGAGAAGAATTATAGCTGGGACTGTGGAAACGGGAAAGTTAAGTGTTGGAGATGAAGTAGTGTTTTATCCTTCTTGTAAAAGAAGTGTAGTTGATAGTATAGAAGTTTTTAATGCTGAGCCTAAAGAGAGTGTATTTGCAAAAGAGGCAATAGGTTTTACTTTAAGAGAGCAAATATATGTAAAAAGAGGAGAAATTGCGGTTAAAGCCTCAGATCCTAAACCGATAGTTTCTTCAAGAATAATTGCCAATATTTTTTGGCTTGGCAAAAATCCTATGGAAAAAAGCAAGGATTATTATTTAAAAATAGGAACATCAAAAGTAAGAGTTAAATTAAGTAATGTGTTAAATGTATTGGATACATCTGATTTGAAAAAAGTAAAAAAGGATAAAATAGGAACTTATGATGTGGCAGAATGTGAGATTGAATCAAATCGAAATATAGCTTTTGATTTATGCAGTGAAAATTTATCTACCAGCAGGTTTATTATAGTAGATGATTATGAAATATCAGGAGGAGGGATTATTATTAAATCCCCAGGTAAAAACTGGGATTTAATAAAAGAAAAGCCTTTTATTAAAAAATATAATTTTAAATATGCTGATACTAATATAGTGTGGCAAAATGGAAATATTTCATATGAAGATAGATGCAGAACTTTAAATCAACCTGGAATAGTAGTTTGGTTTACAGGACTTTCTGGGGCTGGAAAATCTACAATAGCTGCGGAAGTTGAAAAGGAACTTATAAAGAGAAATAAAGCAGTATATAGGCTGGATGGAGACAATGTAAGACATGGATTAAATAGTGATCTAAGTTTTACTGAGACTGATAGAAATGAAAATATAAGAAGAATTGCAGAAGTTGCATTTCTATTTAAAGATGCGGCATTGATAACGCTGGTAGCTGCTATATCACCCTATGCTTTTATGAGAAATTTTGCCAGAGAAAAAATAGGCAGTGAAAATTTTATAGAAGTGTATGTAAAAGCAGATATAGAGGAGTGCATGAGAAGAGATCCCAAAGGATTTTACAAAAAAGCAAAGGAAGGCAAGATAGATGGTTATACAGGAATTTCAGATCCCTATGAAATTCCACAAAATCCTGAATTGATATTAGACACAATGAAGTTTTCAGTGGATGAATGTGTCAAGTTAGTTATGAATACTGTAAATAAGACAATTTTAAAAAATTATCACCATAATTAAAGTATTAAAAAAAGAGTTCATTGGCAGAGTACAGGCTTATGGACTCTTTTTACTGAGGTATTATTTTATTTATAACATATTCGTAATTCCCCTGATCTTTAAGAATGCCGTCTTCAATAACAAAAATATTGTCTGCAGCTTTTATTGTAGAAAGTCTATGGGCTATTACTATTAATGTTAATTTACCTTGAAGTCCTTCAATTGCCTGCTGTATTTTGAGTTCATTTTCTATATCCAATGAGCTGGTTGCCTCATCAAGTATTAAAATATTTGGGTTTCTAAGTAAAGCTCTTGCAAGTACGATTCTCTGTCTTTCACCTCCAGAAAGTTTGATGCCTCTATCTCCCATTATAGTATCAATACCTTTAGGTAACTTTGATATAAATTCATCTGCACAGGCAAGTTTAAGGGCGTTAGACAGTTCTTTTTCTGTTGCATCAGGAGAAAATTTTATTAGATTTTCTTTAATAGTGTCATTAAAAATAAAAGGATCTTGCGGCACATAAGCTAAATTTTTTCGCCAGGATAAAACATTTTCCTCAGTAATTTCTTTATAGTCAGATAAAATGCAGCCGTTTTGAGGTATTAACAATCCCATTATTATATTTGCAAGGGTGGTTTTGCCAGATCCAGATTTACCTATAAAAGCAGTAAAACTCCTAGAGGGAATTTTTAGAGAAATATTTTTTATTGAGAAATTATTTTTGCCTGAATATTTAAAACTAATATTTCTTAACTCTAAGTAATCATTTAGGGAAAAGGAAACTCTATCATTGATTAAATTAATTACCTCTGAATTATCTTTAAATTCTTTATTAATTTCCATGAGATTATTAAAAGAGGGTATCATAATAAATAAATTTTGAAGACTGTTTTGAAAAGATGAAAATAGTGGCCATAGTCTTCCAAATATAAATAATACAATTAGCAAGTTTGAGGGTGCCACTTTGAATATAATTATTGAGCTATAAAAAAATAAACTTATTATTATAGCGGATATTATTTTATAGATAGTGTCTGGTGTTGACTGTATTTTAGAAAAGTTTATAGAGTTACATTGAATTTTTTTAACTAAATCTGAGAATTTTTTTATTTGGGAATCTTGAATACAGTAGCTTTTTACCTCTTTAATTCCATTTAATTGTTCTGTAATTTGAAGTTGTAGTTCTTTATTCATAAAAAGAAGGGAAGTTCCAAGCTTTTTTGCGTTTCTAAGGGAAGAACTTGTAAGGATAAAAATAATAAATCCATTTATTAAAGCAAAAATAGTTATAGGAGCGGATATGGCAAAAGAAACTATAATTTGAACTAAAGCAGTTATAACTTGAGAAATTATTTTTAGAAGCTGAACTGTTGCTGATGAAATCCTTGAAACTTCCATGGTAAATGTATTAGTTAAATCGGAAAATCTTTTATTAGATATGCAGTCCCATTTTGAATGAACTACATTTTTAAAAAGTTCTTTCCTCAGGTGGCTTGAAAATTCTTCCGTTATTTTTGTGTTTAATATTGAAGTTTGTCTGGTTAATAATGCTGTAAAGCTTATAATAAGTACAAATAACATAAGAATTATTATAAGGCTTATGCTATTTGGCAGAGACATAAAAAACTTTTGAATATCTTTTAGAAGAAAGTTTGAACTATTTATTGATCCCATGATACCGGCCACTGAAAGAAGAGGAATAAGAAGCACGATTCCGGTTCCATTTAGCAAGCTTTGAAGAGTTATAAGTAAAATATTTAAAATAAGTTTTTTCCCCAAATATTTATATAGGGTTATGGCAAAATCCATAATATTTCTAAACATAAGTACTTTCTCCTAAAAATAAAGTGTAATAAAATTATAACATAAAATAATGTTTGTTATTATGATAGACAATACATACTAATAGTATAAAAAATGTATATGAGAAGGGAGAAAATATATTGAAAAAATGGGTAGGCGTTTCAATACTGCTTTCAATGATAATTATCTTTTCGGGATGTTCTGAAAGAGAAAGCAAAGAATTATCTGAAATAGAAGCATTACTAAAGGACAGAATATAATTTTTATGTTGATTTAGCATTAGCGTAAATCTTTTGATATTGTCAACAATTAATATTACTCCTTATATAAACTTTATTGTCAATTTGTAGTATTTATTTTATAATGTTAGCATATATGAAGAGGTTTATGGACAAATTAAATCATGATATTGGAAGGGCGGCTTATTATAGGAGGCATAAAATGGCAAGAATGAGTAAAATACTTCTAATTTTAATGTTAGTATTGGCATTAGCAGGTTGTGAACAAAGCACTCAATCATCTAGCAACCAAGATAAAGCTAACAATGATAAGAAGATTGCATCAAAACAAAATAATAAAGAAGGAGCAAAGAAACAGAAAGTTAAGTTTAAAACTGGTAATTATACTGGAGATATAGTAAATGGCAAGAGGCAAGGGGAGGGCCAGTTTGTTTGGAATAATGGAAATACGTATAAAGGTCAATGGAAGGACGACAAAATTTATGGACAAGGTGAAATTACATATGCTTCTAAGGATTATTATGAAGGTGATTTTGTAAATAATAAAAAACAAGGCCAAGGCAGTTTTAAATGGAGCAATGGAGATAGTTATACTGGAAAATGGGACAATGATAAAATGAGTGGTAATGGAACTTATACATTTAAAAATGGTGACACTTATGTAGGAGAATGGAAAAATAATAATATAGATGGCAAAGGTAAATATACATATAAAAATGGAAATGTTAAAGAAGGAATTTGGGAAAATGGGAAATTTATAAAATACAATAAGTCAAATACATCTTCTAAAGGCAGATCAGATGTATTAGCAAATTCGAAAAATGCAGTTTCTCAAAGTAATACTGCAGAGCAAAATAAAATACAAGAAGTTCCCAAAATAGAAACAGCAGATGATGTGCTTCAAATTCCGCAAGTTGAAATTTTGACACCAATACCTTGTTAGATAGAAAGATGTGCAGTGATTTCAGTGTGTGTTTAAATAGTATTTCTAATGATTTTTATCACAGCTAGGGAACATCCATAGATTTATGTAAAATAGAATAGATAGGATAAAATGAAAATTATTATAGTATTAAGTTCCTGTAGTAATTTTTATTTTATATGGTAAAAATTATTAGTGTAGAAGCTTAATAAATCTGATATACTTATAAAAAATAATACATACTTTTCAATGCAACAGCAGAATGTAAATGGCTGTAAAGGAAAGGGGGCATGATTGGAATAAAACGTAAAGCTTTTATTATAGTATTTATTGCAATATTAACTTGCTTATTGAGTAATAATTATGGAAAAGCAGTGTTTGCTGATAACAAGGAAAGTGTGAATCCTAATAAAGAAACTATTTATAAGGTGCTAGGTAATGATGAAAAAAAAGAAGACAGAACAATAATAATAGGTGATGATAAAGATTATCCACCATATAGTTTTATAGATGAAAATGGTAATCCAACTGGCTTTGATATAGAACTTGCTAAAGCTGCAGCAGAGGCCATGGGATTTAAGGTAAAGATTAAACTAGGTACCTGGAGTGAAACTATGGATGAACTTGAAAGGGGTAAAATAGATGTCGCAGCAGGGATGTTCTATTCTAAGGATAGGGAAAAACTCTATTCTTTTACAACAAAAACTGCAGTAACTGGTGCTGATGTATTTACAAGAAAGGGAGAAAGTATAAATAATATAAGTCAGTTAAGAGGGAAGACAGTAGTAGTCGAAGCAGATGAGATATCAGGAGAATATCTTAAAAAGCAGAATCTTGGTATTAATTTTGTTAAAGTTCATTCATCTGAGGAAGCACTTAAACTTATAGCTATGAACAAATATGACTATGCAGTAGTTTCAACTATAATAGGACATTATTTTATGAAAAAGGATAAGATTTCAAACATAAAAGGTAATGGATTAGTTATTAATCCTGATGATTACTGTATTGCTGTAAAAAAGGGAAATGATGATTTACTATTTGCTCTTAATGGTGGATTGCAAGTACTTAGGGCTACAGGAAAATATGATGAGATAAATAATAAGTGGTTGGGGGTTTATGAAGAAAAAAACTTCTATCAGACAGTAATAGAGTATAGAGGATTAATAATTGCATCAGTGGCAAGTATACTTCTATTACTATTATGGAATATAACTCTTAAAAAAAGAGTTACTGTACGTACCAAGGAACTATTAGAAACAAATGATGCTTTGAATAAGAGTAAACAGGAGTTACTGGTGTCAAATGAAGAAATAGAGGATTCTTATAATGAATTGGCTGCAATAGAGGAAGAACTTCGAAGTCAATATTATAGGCTAATGAAAAGTGAAGAAGATTTAAAGAAAAGTGAAGAACGAAATAGAGCAATAGTAACTGCTATTCCAGACATTATCTTTGTTGTAGATGAAAATGCTGTTTTCAAAGACTGTCAAATAAAAGATACTTCTATGTTAATAATGCCTAAAAATGAGTTCATAGGAAAAACTCTTTGGCATGTAATTCCACCTAAAATAGCTGAAACTTGTTTTGAGAAAATTAAGGCAGCTCTTAAAAATAATTCTTTGGAAAGTTTTCAATACGAAATTGATACATCAGCAGGTAAGAAATATTATGAACTTCGGATAGTTAAATGTAGAGAAAATGAGGTTATTGCAATAAGCAGAGATATTACAGATGAAAGAAAAAATCAAAAGAAAATTGAATTTCTAAGCTACAACGATCAACTTACAGGACTATACAATAGGAGGTTTTTTGAAGAAGAGATTGAAAGATTAAATAACAAAGAAAATTTTCCTCTTACTATTGTTATGGCTGATGTTAATGGATTAAAGTTAATAAATGATTCTTTTGGACATGCTGCTGGTGACGAATTGCTGAAAAAGGTTTCGTCGGTAATGCTTAATGTCTGTGGTGATAAAGGTATAATATCACGTGTAGGAGGAGATGAGTTTGTAATACTGCTTCCAAAGACAAATGAACTTGAAGCAGGCAAAATGCTTAAGCGTATTTCTGAATTAGCTTCAAAGGAGAAGGTAGAGTCAATAAATCCCTCAATTTCTTTTGGATTTGCAGCAAAGTACCATGAAGAGGAGGATGTATTTGAAGTACTGAAAAAAGCAGAAGATTTCATGTATAAAAAGAAGCTTTTTGAGAGTCCAAGCATGAGAGGAAAAACAATTGGTGCTATTATAAATACACTGCATGAAAAAAATAAAAGAGAGGAACAACATTCTCATAGAGTATCTGAATATTGTAATCTTTTAGGAAAGGCTATGAATCTACCAGATGGTGAAATACAAGAACTAAAAACTGTAGGGTTGTTACATGATATAGGAAAGGTTGCCATAGATGAGAATATTTTAAATAAACCAGGTAAGCTTATCGATGAAGAGTGGGAAGAAATTAAACGTCATCCAGAAATAGGCTATCGCATTTTAAGTTCTGTTAATGATATGGCGGAAATGTCAGAGTATGTCTTAGCACATCATGAAAGATGGGATGGAAAGGGTTATCCTAAAGGACTTAAAGGAGAGCAAATTCCATTAAAATCAAGAATAATTGCAATAGCTGATGCTTTTGATGCTATGATAAGTGAGAGGGCTTATAGAAGTGCTTTATCAAAAGAGATAGCCGTAAAAGAGCTTATTAAGAATGCAGGTATTCAATTCGATCCAGAACTTGTAAAGATATTTATTGAAAAGGTAGTCTAATTCATTTTTTATTGTTAACACTTTTTTGATATATCAAGCTGTTCTTTTTTAATTTGAAGAGTTGCACTGTTGATATTATTACTTGTCTTTACCATAAATTTTGTCCTCCAATTGTTTAGAGAGACACCTCACGAATTGTGTACAATTTGTGAGGTGTCTCAAATTATATATTGTCCTTTGCAAAGTACATTATACTGTTTGAATATTGGAAATATGCTAAAGAAAAAGAATAAGACTTATGTACAAAATATTTAGATAAACTTAATTATTGCAAAAGTGTGTTTGATATAAGTTGATTTTTAATTTATAAAGTTTATATAATAGTATTGTTACTATT
Source organism: Clostridium sp. AWRP (assembly GCF_004006395.2). Taxonomy (NCBI): domain Bacteria; kingdom Bacillati; phylum Bacillota; class Clostridia; order Eubacteriales; family Clostridiaceae; genus Clostridium; species Clostridium sp. AWRP. The sequence goes on from NZ_CP029758.2 coordinate 1,634,050, forward strand.
TATATACAATATACGAAGGAAGTAAAAAGAGTAAATAAACAGTAGCTAAAATTTATAATTTTTACTAAATAGAGTAATTAAATTTAAAAATGCAAACTTATAACAAAACTAAGAATCGAGGAATGCATATGAAGAAATTTTATCGCGGAATGATGTATTGTATCGGACTTGTGATACTTGCATTAGGAATTATTTTGAATACAAAAACAGGTCTCGGAGTATCACCTATAATTTCTATACCATATTCTATCTCAAAAATTTGGAATATAAACTTGGGAAATGCAACTATGTGTATTTACATACTGTGTGTAGCTGGACAAGCAGCCCTGCGTGGAAAGGAATTTCGTCCATTTGACTTACTACAGGTTCCCATGAGTATTGTATTTAGCCGTATAATTAATATTTTTAATGATATGATAGTCATAAATTGTGATAACTTAATAATGAATTTGCTTTTGCTTGCAGTAGCAATTATGCTCACTGGAATTGGAGCATATATTACAGTTCAAATGAAGATTGTTCCAAATGCTGCAGATGGTTTTACACAGGCACTAGCAGAGCGAACTAAGAAAGGACTTGGACTGGCAAAAAATATAACAGATATATCAAGCGTTATAATTACTGTAGTTATTGGTTTGGTGTGTGCTGGAAAAGTTGTTGGAATTGGCATTGGAACTTTAGTGGCAGTTATCGGTGTTGGACGTGCTATTGCCTTAACTAATATGTTATTTGGAAAGAAAATGATTGCACTTGTAGAGTAATATGAACAGAGTTCTTGAAATCGGATAAATTTTAGGGAGTAAAGTACTAATTATTTGAGAAGATGTACTTTATTCTTTTTTTACCTAAAAATATATTGACATGTACCTTAGGGATACCATTAATATAAAAGCAAGATTTATTGATATTGGTGGGAGGAAAATATATATGAATATAAAAATTGCAGCAGAGAAGACTGGACTTACTAAGAAGGCTATTAAATACTACGAAAGTGAAGGTTTGATTAATCCTTTAAAAAATGTTGAAAACAATTATAGGGAATATTCAGATGAGGATATTATTAGATTAAATTTAATAGGAGCACTTAGAACTTTAGATATACCAATAAAGGGCATAAACGATGTAATTGCAGGTAAAAAAGGACTGCAAGAAGCTTTAATGGATGCTTTAGAAAAAATAGATGAGAACATAAGTTATCTAGAAAAAAGTAAGTTGATCATATCAAGTCTTATGGAAAAGAATCCAGATGATTATAAGTATTCAGGAGAACAAATTAAAAAGCTGCGGGAAACGCTGGAACTGTCTAGAGATGATAAAAAAGAACTTATATCAAATAGTTTGCTTAGAATATTTCCGGGGAATTTTGGAAAAATGTTTGCCGTTATGTATGAGCCATTTTTAGAAGTTACAATTGATAATGATGAAAAGAAGAAAGTATGGTTAAAGCTTGTGGAATTTTTAGATTCTGCTGAGGAAGTAGATGAGAGTAACTATCCATTAGAAGAATTAGATAAGGTAGATGGTGATAATTTAGATGAACTAAAGAGAATCATGAGTAGTCAAGCAAAAAAGATATTGAACTATGACGATAGTGTTAAAAATACTACAGTAAATAATCAAATTGAATTTGTAAAATCTTTAAAGGAGGATGAGAAAGTAAAGTGCAGCTTTATTAGATGTATTGAACTTACAAAAAAGTATTGTAAGATAATTAAGCCGATTCAAGGAAAGTTTGAAAAATATCTAGTTGTACTTAATGAGGACTATAAAAAGTATAGAGAAAATGACACTAAGATGCTGCTTGATATTGAAAATGGAGTAAAAGGTAATATAGGATTTGGTATAAACGATTTACTAAAAAGTTTTAATGAAGAAAGTTATATGAACATTGACAGAGAAAAAGCACAATGATATATTAATGATAAAGTTATATAGAATATCCTTCGGGGTTGGGTGAAATTCCCTATCGGCGGTACAGCCCGCAAGCCATATGGCAGATTCGGTTAGATTCCGAAGCCGACAGTATAGTCTGGATGAAAGAAGGTGGATAAACAAGATGTATATGTTTATTATGTTTACAATCCCCTAGGAGAACCTAGGGGTTATTTTGCTTAAAATTAAACGTTAGATAGTATGATAAAGAAAAGAGGTGAATTTTAGGGGGAGATTGCAATTTTTATGTACCTCTCACTAAATATATAAAATGGAACATTATTATCTTGCTTTTGATGCAGGAACTCAAAGCGTAAAGGTTGCTGTATATGATAAAAATATGAAATGTGTAGCAAAATCGTCAAATAGAACAACTTTGAAATATCCTCATCCAGGATGGGTTGATATGGATGCAGATGAATATCTTTTACTTACAAAGCTTGGTATGAAACAGTGCGTAGAACAGTTAAAAAAACAAGAAATTGATCCTAGCTTAATTAAAGCAATTATGGGGGATGGAATTATTTGTGGAATTGTGGGTATAGACGAAAGTGGAAAGGCAATTACGCCTTATATAAACTATTTGGATTCAAGAACACAGAGAGATGCTGAAACTCTTAAGAAATTGAACCTTGATGTTTGGGGAAAGGAAACGGGAAATGCTGATCCAAGCTGTATGTTTCCAGCGCTGCATGCAAGGTGGATCTTAGCAAATAGTAAAGAATTTCAAAAAAGAGGCAAAAAGTTTGTCCATAATGCTCCTTATATCCTGATGAATCTTGCAGGTTTAGAAAGTAAGGATGCTTTTGTTGATTGGGGAACTATGTCAGGATGGGGCCTTGGATATTGTGTATATGAAAAGAAATGGTCTGATAAACAGCTTGATATATTAGGGATAGCTAAAAGCTATATGCCTAAGATTGTAAAGCCCTGGGATATTATTGGTACGTTATCGGAAAGTGCGGCAAAGGAAACGGGATGTCCTCATGGCATACCAATTTGTGCTGGTGCAGGTGATACAATGCAGTCCATGTTGGGAAGCGGAATTCTTGAAGCAAATAAGGCTGTAGATGTTTCAGGAACTTGTGCCATGTTTTGTGTCTCTACAAATGGGATTATTCCAGAGCTTAGTCAAAGGGGAAGTGAATTGATTTTTAACAGCGGCACTTTAGAAAATACATATTTTTACTGGGGATTTGTTAGAACTGGAGGCTTGGCACTGCGTTGGTTTAAGGATAACATTTGTCGAAAATCTGATGATGATAGCTATTATAAACTGCTTAGCAGAGGAGCAGAAAAGGTTGTGCCAGGATGTAATGGTGTGATTTTCTTACCATATTTAACTGGTGGATATGGTCAATTTTCAAAGATAAAAGGTTGTTTTTTGAACATGACCTTGGATACAGATCAATTTGTTTTATGGAGGTCTGTTTTGGAGGCCATTGCTTATGATTATATGGAAATTACAAATGATTATAGAAATGCTGGTATCAAAATAGACAGAATTACCATTACCGAGGGTGGAAGTAGAGATGATTTATGGAATCAAATTAAAGCAGATATTATGCAAAGTGAAACAATTACACTAGAAGTCTCGGGAGGTGCTGTACTTACAGATTGTATTATTGGTGCATATGCAGCAGGTGATATAGGGGACTTAAAGGAGGCACTTGTCAGCAATCTAAAAATTATCAATAAATATAGTCCAAATGCCAACAATTCAAATATATATAAGGAGCAGTATGTACTTAGAAAAAGTGTATTAAGTGGTATGGTTAGCAACATAAAGTTATAAAAAGGGGTTAGCAGTTAATTGCTAATTTCTTCTTCATAATGATACGACTGATACTAGTAGGCCGAAGATTTGATTAATATTAATTGAGAGGTAATACTTATTTTCAGCAAACTATGTCAGGCGTGTCACTATATCAATTATTGGGTATATAGAAGTATAATGAGGTATTTCTACAATATTGTATGGTAAACACCGAATATTGCTAATTGCTTATATCTGCATATATGATAAGATATCACTTGTCGCTTCGAGAAGCGGCCAGTACAACCAAGGATGGTTGTTAATATAAATGTATAATGACGCGGGGTGGAGCAGTTGGTAGCTCGTTGGGCTCATAACCCAAAGGTCGTAGGTTCAAGTCCTGCTCCCGCAACCAAGAGTATTACAGCAATTCAGTTTGCATAGTACTATATAAAAGCTATTAATTATATTACTAAAAGAATATATAATGTAATGAACAACCTGGAAATAAGTTACTAATTGACAGGTTGAAATAAAGATGATATACTATAAAAGCTGTCGAAGTGAGGCGGCAAAATGATCCTTGAAAATTAAACAGAGGAAGATATAAGTACAACTTATTTAGAATAAACCAGCAATTCTTTTGAGCTGCGAGAGCAGCTAAAAAAGTAATTTCGTAATTTAGTGTATTACATTTAGTAATATACTAAAATTGATAGTAACGAGTACAGCGAGGAAAATGCTGAACGAGGAGCGGAACTTACTAACGTAATTGAGCACCGGAGTGAAGTATTTGACGAAGCTGGGCGAAGTTAATATCAATTTTCTATAGAGCCATATAAACTTTTAAATTAAGAGTTTGATCCTGGCTCAGGACGAACGCTGGCGGCGTGCTTAACACATGCAAGTCGAGCGATGAAGCTCCTTCGGGAGTGGATTAGCGGCGGACGGGTGAGTAACACGTGGGTAACCTACCTCAAAGAGGGGGATAGCCTCCCGAAAGGGAGATTAATACCGCATAATAATCAATTTTCACATGGAAACTGATTTAAAGGAGTAATCCGCTTTGAGATGGACCCGCGGCGCATTAGCTAGTTGGTAGGATAACGGCCTACCAAGGCGACGATGCGTAGCCGACCTGAGAGGGTGATCGGCCACATTGGAACTGAGAGACGGTCCAGACTCCTACGGGAGGCAGCAGTGGGGAATATTGCACAATGGGCGAAAGCCTGATGCAGCAACGCCGCGTGAGTGAAGAAGGTTTTCGGATTGTAAAGCTCTGTCTTTGGGGACGATAATGACGGTACCCAAGGAGGAAGCCACGGCTAACTACGTGCCAGCAGCCGCGGTAATACGTAGGTGGCGAGCGTTGTCCGGAATTACTGGGCGTAAAGAGTGCGTAGGCGGATATTTAAGTGAGATGTGAAATACCCGGGCTTAACCCGGGCACTGCATTTCAAACTGGGTATCTGGAGTGCGGGAGAGGAGAATGGAATTCCTAGTGTAGCGGTGAAATGCGTAGAGATTAGGAAGAACACCAGTGGCGAAGGCGATTCTCTGGACCGTAACTGACGCTGAGGCACGAAAGCGTGGGTAGCAAACAGGATTAGATACCCTGGTAGTCCACGCCGTAAACGATGAGTACTAGGTGTAGGAGGTATCGACCCCTTCTGTGCCGCAGTAAACACAATAAGTACTCCGCCTGGGAAGTACGATCGCAAGATTAAAACTCAAAGGAATTGACGGGGGCCCGCACAAGCAGCGGAGCATGTGGTTTAATTCGAAGCAACGCGAAGAACCTTACCTGGACTTGACATACCCTGAATATCTTAGAGATAAGAGAAGCCCTTCGGGGCAGGGATACAGGTGGTGCATGGTTGTCGTCAGCTCGTGTCGTGAGATGTTAGGTTAAGTCCTGCAACGAGCGCAACCCCTGTTGTTAGTTGCTAACATTTAGTTGAGCACTCTAGCAAGACTGCCGCGGTTAACGCGGAGGAAGGTGGGGATGACGTCAAATCATCATGCCCCTTATGTCCAGGGCAACACACGTGCTACAATGGGCAGTACAGAGAGAAGCAAGACCGCAAGGTGGAGCAAACCTCAAAAACTGCCCCCAGTTCGGATTGCAGGCTGAAACTCGCCTGCATGAAGTTGGAGTTGCTAGTAATCGCGAATCAGAATGTCGCGGTGAATACGTTCCCGGGCCTTGTACACACCGCCCGTCACACCATGAGAGCTGGCAACACCCGAAGTCCGTAGTCTAACTTAGGAGGACGCGGCCGAAGGTGGGGTTAGTAATTGGGGTGAAGTCGTAACAAGGTAGCCGTAGGAGAACCTGCGGCTGGATCACCTCCTTTCTAGGGAGTCGAAAGATAGAGTATAATCTATCTTATAAATTGATGGTTTAAGTAAGTTAGAAAATCTACTCTGTTTAATTTTGAAGGATCATAGATTCTTCTTTCAATTTACAATGTAAATTGAAAAATTGTCCTTTGAAAATTGCACAGTAAATAAGAAATAAAGTAAAGCTAAGGTTATAATATAACCTTTGTAGATGATACAAAGAAAATTGGCAGTAACGAGTACAGCAAGGAAAAGACCGAATGAGGAGCGGAGTTTACTTATGTAAATGAGCACCGGAATGAGGTATTTGACGAAGCTGGACGAAGTTAATGACGATTTTCGATAATGAAAGGTCAAGCTACAAAGGGCGCATGGAGGATGCCTTGGCACCAGGAGCCTAAGAAGGACGCGATAAGCTGCGAAAAGCTCTGGGTAGGCGCAAATAGCCAGAGAACCAGAGATATCCGAATGGGGAAACCCACCTAGATAACACTAGGTACTGCAGACTGAATACATAGGTTTGTAGAGGCAAACCCGGGGAACTGAAACATCTAAGTACCCGGAGGAAGAGAAAGAAACATCGATTTTCTAAGTAGCGGCGAGCGAAAGGGAAAGAGCCCAAACCAGGAACTTGTTCCTGGGGTTGCGGATAGATTATAAATACTGTGAAGTGCTAATTGAAGAGAGCTGGAAGGCTCTGCCGGAGAAGGTAAAAGCCCTGTAAATGAAAGCAAAGAACAGTCAGATCTAATCCAGAGTACCACGAGACACGAGAAACCTTGTGGGAAACAGGGAGGACCACCTCCCAAGGCTAAATACTACCTGGTGACCGATAGAGAAGGAGTACCGTGAGGGAAAGGTGAAAAGAACCCCGGGAGGGGAGTGAAATAGAACCTGAAACCGTGTGTCCACAAACAGTCGAAGTACGTAAAGTACGACGGCGTGCTTTTTGTAGAACGAGCCAGCGAGTTACGATGTGCAGCAAGGTTAAGTACTTAAGGTACGGAGCCGGAGGGAAACCGAGTCTGAAAAGGGCGCGAAGTTGTATGTTGTAGACCCGAAACCGAGTGACCTATCCATGGCCAGGTTGAAGCGGAAGTAAAATTCCGTGGAGGACCGAACCACGTTGGTGTTGAAAAACCATGGGATGAGCTGTGGATAGCGGAGAAATTCCAATCGAACTCGGAGATAGCTGGTTCTCCTCGAAATAGCTTTAGGGCTAGCGTCGGAAATGAGTAATGGAGGTAGAGCACTGAATGGGGTAGGGGCTGACAACAGTTACTGAACCTTATCAAACTCCGAATGCCATATACTTGAATTCCGGCAGTCAGACTGCGAATGATAAGATCCGTGGTCAAAAGGGAAACAGCCCAGACCACCAGCTAAGGTCCCAAAGTGTAAGTTAAGTGGGAAAGGATGTGTGATTTCTAAGACAACTAGGATGTTGGCTCAGAAGCAGCCACTCATTTAAAGAGTGCGTAATAGCTCACTAGTCAAGAGATCATGCGCCGAAAATGTCCGGGGCTAAAACTTACCACCGAAGCTGTGGACTCGAAAGAGTGGTAGAGGAGCATCCTGTATGAGTAGAAGTCGTACCGGAAGGAACGGTGGATTGTACAGGAGAGAGAATGCTGGCATAAGTAGCGAGAAATAAGTGAGAATCTTATTGGTCGAAAACCTAAGGTTTCCTGGGGAAGGTTCGTCCGCCCAGGGTAAGTCGGGACCTAAGCCGAGGCCGAAAGGCGTAGGTGATGGACAATCGGTTGAAATTCCGATACCGCATAAAAGCGTTTGACAAAAGGGATGACGCAGGAGGATAAGGTGTGCATACAATTGGATGTATGTCTAAGCACCGAGTCAGGTATACCAGGAAAATCCGGTATATCAATGATGAGGTGTTATGGGGAACCCGTAAGGGGAAGTACCTGATTTCACGCTGCCAAGAAAAGTCTCTATGGAGTTTTTATGTGCCCGTACCGCAAACCGACACAGGTAGGTGAGGAGAGAATCCTAAGACCATCGGAAGAATTGTTGTTAAGGAACTAGGCAAATTAACCCCGTAACTTAGGGAGAAGGGGAGCCACGCAAGTGGCCGCAGAGAAAAGACTCAAGCAACTGTTTATCAAAAACACAGGTTTCTGCTAAAGCGAAAGCTGAAGTATAGGAGCTGACGCCTGCCCGGTGCTGGAAGGTTAAGGGGAAGACTAAGCGTAAGCGAAGGTCAGAACTTAAGCCCCAGTAAACGGCGGCCGTAACTATAACGGTCCTAAGGTAGCGAAATTCCTTGTCGGGTAAGTTCCGACCCGCACGAATGGCGTAATGATTTGAGCACTGTCTCGACAACAAATCCGGCGAAATTGAAGTGCAAGTGAAGATGCTTGCTACCCGCGATTGGACGGAAAGACCCCGTAGAGCTTTACTGCAGTTTAGCACTGAATTTCGGTATTGTCTGTACAGGATAGGTGGGAGACTAGGAAGTAGTGGCGCCAGCCATTACAGAGTCGATGTTGGGATACCACCCTGACAGTACTGGGATTCTAACCGGGCTCCATGAAACTGGAGACGGGACAATGTTAGGCGGGCAGTTTGACTGGGGCGGTCGCCTCCTAAAAAGTAACGGAGGCGTACAAAGGTTCCCTCAGAAGGGTTAGAAATTCTTCGAAGAGTGCAAAGGCAGAAGGGAGCTTGACTGCGACACAAACAAGTGGAGCAGGGACGAAAGTCGGGCTTAGTGATCCGGTGGTACCTCGTGGGAGGGCCATCGCTCAACGGATAAAAGCTACCTCGGGGATAACAGGCTGATCTCCCCCAAGAGTTCACATCGACGGGGAGGTTTGGCACCTCGATGTCGGCTCGTCGCATCCTGGGGCTGAAGTAGGTCCCAAGGGTTGGGCTGTTCGCCCATTAAAGCGGCACGCGAGCTGGGTTCAGAACGTCGTGAGACAGTTCGGTCCCTATCCGTCGCGGGCGCAGGAAATTTGAGAGGAGCTGTCCTTAGTACGAGAGGACCGGGATGGACCGACCGCTGGTGAACCAGTTGTTCCGCCAGGAGCATAGCTGGGTAGCCAAGTTGGGAAGGGATAAACGCTGAAAGCATCTAAGTGTGAAGCCCACCTCAAGATAAGATTTCCCATAGCGTAAGCTAGTAAGACCCCTCGAAGAACACGAGGAGATAGGTCAGAGGTGTAAGCAGGGTAACCTGTTAAGCTGACTGATACTAATAGGTCGAGGGCTTGACCAAATGAAAAGCGAAAGAAAAAAGTTTACTGTGCAATTTTGAGAGGACAGAGCAATTTGAACTCTTAAAAGTTAATATATAAGAAAATTGGTAGAAGCGAGCAGATTGAGGAAAGGTTTGAGCGAGGAGCAGAGTTTACTTGTGTAAATGAGCACCGCAGGGAAGACCTTGACGAAAATATGAGAAGCTTATAGCAATTTTTGATAATTTAATGAGACTCAATCAGCTAAAGCTGATGAGTACCGATTTATACCAAAATCAAAGATTTTGACAAATCGGTATCTGGTGGTAATGACGTGAAGGTAACACCCCTTTCCATACCGAACAGGAAGGTTAAGCTTCAGAGTGCCGATGGTACTGCAGGGGAGGCCCTGTGGGAGAATAGGTCGCTGCCAGGTAATCCTAAAAGAAACCATCACACTAAGGAATTAGTGTGATGGTTTCTTTTTTAATAAGGTGATGAAAAGATGAAGTGTTATTTAACGCCCCATCTTTTCATTTTAAAATTAAGGGAACTTTAAGGTTTCGTTAAGGGATATGAAAGTATACGTCTTTAAACTTAAATATGTAAAAATTAAATTTAAAGGTAGGATGTATATGGATAATTTTTTTAAAACTATGAAAATAAGAAAAGTGGTACTGATTTATGCTGCTGTAGTAATTTTTTTCTGTATAATTTCCGAGCTGAGTTTTGTAAAATCAACTGGAATATTAGATGAAAATTTATTTTTACTATTATGTAATTTAGGGGTTTTAGTATGGTTTGTGTTAGAATTGAGAAAAGTGTGCTGCGATGTTAAAAATAAAATATTTGATTTGAAAAGAGATTTAAATATCAAAGATATAACACTTAGTATTATAATAAATATTACTACAACTATCGGACTTTTTATAATTATAATTTATTCTTTAATTAGTTTGTCACCTTCAATGACGAAGGAAATGCTTGGAGAACTAAATAAAACTGACACAAGTTCCTTATACAGCATCATTATTAATGGTATTGCAGCATCATTTATAGCACCTGTAGTAGAAGAACTTATATTTAGAGGGGTTATACTCAACAGACTAAGAACAAAAATTGGAGTTATAAAAGCAGTGATACTGTCTTCCATTTTATTTGGAGCTATTCATTATGAAGTGGGAATGATATCTGCAGTTGTTTTTGGTATATGCATGTCACTTATATATTTGAAAACAAAAAATATATTTGTTACTATATCAATCCATGTTATAAATAATTTCATAGTTTCTGTTTTGCAAATTGTATCATTTTTTATTGATAATAATACAGCTAAACAGAGCATTACTTTAAACAGTTTTAATTCATTGTTGCTTGCGCTTGGAATTGCTTGCTTTGTTATAGGAACAGCTTTGAGTATTTATTTTGTTAAGACAAATTGGAATAAAGAAATTACAGCATAAAAGGAGAATGTTTATGGATTTTGAATTACTTAAAGGGACTAGGACAAGATATTTATTTTTAAAAATGCTTTGCATACTTGCGTTAGGTATAGGAATACTTGTAGTACTTGGGAAAATTTTTAAAGTACATTTGACAGATAGTTATATAGAAATTTGTGCACTTATAATAACAGTATTATGGTTTCTGATTACTTTAAAGTTTATGAAAAGTAATAATATAAATGTCTATGATTTTGTAAAGAAACCTTCTAAAAAAGGATTTTTATTAGAGCTTCCAGTGAATTTAATAATAACTTATATGGGAGGCATAGGATTTATTTTGATAATGTTGGTTTTAGTAAGTTATATAAACCCAACTATGTTAAGCAGTGTTCAGTCAAATTTGGTAAATAAATCTCCTAAAATAAATACAAATTTTATTATAGGAATTAGTTTCATGTCAACAGTTATTATAGTACCTATAGTAGAAGAATTTATTTTTAGAGGAGTACTTATGGGTAGGCTGTACAATAAATATGGAATGGGTAAATCAATATTGTTTTCTTCAGTTATTTTTTTCATTATGCATTTAAATATCAACCCTATGCTTTTACTTTTTGGAATAAGCTGTGCTCTTCTTGTATATAAGTATAAGTCGCTGGTCCCTTCAATTATACTACATATGTGTAATAATTTTATTACGTTTATAAATGGTTTGAAAAGCAGTGGAAGCGGAAATAATTTATTAAATGTTAATTCTAGCTTTATGATTGCAGGTATTATATTATTTATTATATATGTTTTATATTCTTATAGAAATTATAGAAAATGTAGAAAAGCATTTTAAAGGAAAGGAAAGCTTGTATATATGAAAAAAATTTTAATTGCTGATGATGAGCAAGAAATAATAGAACTGCTGACATTATATATTGAAAGGGAAAATTACGAAGTATTTGGAGCTTATGATGGATTTTCAGCACTGGATATTTTAAAAGAAGGAGCAATTGATATTGCAATAATTGATATAATGATGCCAAATATGGACGGATATCAGCTTATAAAAAAAATAAGAGAAAAATATAAAATCCCTGTAATTGTTATGTCAGCTAAAAGTGAAATAAGCGATAAGATATTAGGACTTGAACTTGGGGCAGATGATTATATAACTAAACCTTGTGATCCACTGGAAGTAATGGCAAGGGTAAAGGCACAGCTTAGAAGATGCTCTGAATTTAATTGTAATGAAGAAAAGCATACGGAAACTATAGTAGTTGGAGAGTTAAAACTCGATACTAATTCTTGTGTCATTTATAAAGGTGATAAACCTATATCAATTACATCCACAGAGTACAAGCTCTTGTTACTTTTAATGGGCAATCCTAAAAAAGTTTTTACTAAAAAGCAGATCTTTGAGTCTGTATGGAATGAACCCTTTTATGGTGATGACAATACAATAATGGTTCACATTAGCAAATTGCGAGATAAAATTGAAGAAGATTCCAAAAACCCAGTGTATTTAAAAACTATAAGGGGACTTGGATATAAATTTGAAAGTAAAAAGTAATCAGGGTATGGAGTGTATCATATATGTTTTTTGAAACATTAAAAAACCTAAGAAAAAGATTTAAGAGATTATATATTACTATGTTTAAAAATTATATTATATTTGTATTTTTAATGCTGCTTGTTTTATCAGGAACTATAGGTTTTATGATTTTTAGCATAGGAAAGATGGTTTCATCAGAAGACTACGTAAAAGATACTCAGAAATTTTTTATGGCATCGAAAATAGTAAAAAGTGATTATAAAAAAATTGATGCATCAAAAATTGTTGCATCAAAAGGTTGGGTTGAGATACTTAATTCAAATAAAAAGGTTATCTATGTTATAGGAACTAAAAAAGATAAGGTAACAAGTTATACTGAAAATGAACTTTTAAATTTTATGGATCTATCCTATAATAACTTAAAAAGTGGCACTTCTTATTTTTATTCTGTTACAGCTTTTAATAGTAATGGTCAAGATCTTTATTGCATTGTGAAAGTGCCTCCTGGAATAGTGACATTAAATGTGGACATAGCACCTTCCCCGGACAAGTATATTAAGAAAGCTGCAATTTATATATTGGTAGGCATATTTATAATTATAGTGTTTTTAATAGTATCCGTATTTTTATATGCTTATTTAACTACTAAAAAAGTAGTTATGCCATTAAAAAAAATATTGCAGGGTATAAAGAGAATGACTGAAGAAGATTATTCAACAAGGATTAATTTTAATGCAGAAAATGAATTTGGAGAAATAAGAGATGCTTTTAATTTTATGGCTGAAAAAATTGAAGCTTCAATATTTGAAAGAAGCAGGATGGAAAATTTGAAACAACAGCTTTTATCAGATATATCCCATGATTTAAAAACGCCATTAACTTCTATTATGGGGTATTCTAAGGCACTTAATGACGGTGTGGTAGAAAATGATAAAAAGATTAAACAGTATTTAAACATAATATACAATAAATCAAAGAGAACAGTTTCTCTAATTGAAAATCTTCATGAGTTTACAAAACTTGATAATAGCAAGTTTTTAATAAGCAAGGGAAAATACGACTTTTGTGAGTTTGTACGAGAAATAGTATCTGAATACTATAATGAATTTGAAGAAAAAAATTTTGAACTTGAAATAAATTTACCAGACAATGAAATTATATATGAATTTGATAAAATAGAGATGGAAAGGGCTATCTCAAATATTATATCTAATATATTAAAGTATAATGAAGCTGGGACAAAGGCAAAAATAGAGTTAACTTATGGCAATTCAAAAATACAACTTATAATTGCAGATGATGGAGTTGGTATTGATGAAAATCTAAAAAAATATATATTTGAACCTTTTGTAAGAGGAGACAAGTCAAGGTATACAAAAGGTGGTACGGGACTTGGACTTTCTATTGCAAATAAAATAGTACAAAAGCATGGAGGAACTTTGACTCTTGAAAAATGTAAGAAATATAAAACAGTATTTAGGTTAAAATTTTAAAAAGAGTGTGCTGCACTAAGAGCAAATTCTACAACATATTGTGTGTAAATTACTTAGTGCAGCAGTCCCATAGTATTTATCCGATCGCTACCATTGCTAACACTCCCATCTGCTATCAAAGTGGGGGATAAGCACTGCTACGCACCTGGATAAGTTCTTCTAAGGTTCAGCTGGAGAAAGTTATCCTTATAAGCAAACTCCATCTGAACCTAAGAATCACTTGATTTAGTAGCAATTCTAATACATTTATTAGTTTAATTTATAAGCTTCTGCAAATGCTGTAGATACTGCATTTGCAATCCTGCCAACTTGTGCAGTGTCACCAATTTTAATTACATTGTGGAAATTTGCATTTAATTTCTCTGCTAAAGTTTGATCAGCATGTACTCCTAAAGAAAGTACTACATATTCGACTGGAAGCTTCTCTTTTTCTCCATCTTTTTCTTCTAATATAACTGACTCGTCTGTAATATCTACTAATTTGTGAGATGGCATGAAAGAGGTGTTCATTTTTTCTAATCTGCCTTGTATATCAGTTAAGTTTTGCCAGCTAGCATCAGGACCAATTTTATCCATCATTTCTATAACGTATACTTTATTGTTCATTGTGCCTAATAATTCAGCTGTTTCAAGTCCAGTCATACCAGAACCTATAACTGCTACTTTTTTATTTGAAATTTTAACTTTTCCTGATAAAATATCAGAACTTGTACAAACATTTTTACCTTGTACACCAGGAATAGATTTAGGCACTATAGACGTGGAGCCTGTGCCTATAAACACTGCATATGGATTCAATTTTTTAATAGATTCTATTGTTGCTGGTGTATTTAAATGAACTTCAACACCTAATTTCTTTAATTGAATTTCAAAATATTTAATAAGCCAATTAATTTTTTCTTTGTGAGGTGGCTTGTTTGCTAAACATAATTGTCCGCCAAGTTCTGAATTTTTTTCAAACAATATTACTTTGAATTTACGTTCTGCTAGAACACGTGCTGCTTCCATTCCGGATGGACCTCCACCTATAACAACTACCATACGTCCATTTCCGTCTTGTCTGGAACTATTATAAAACCATTCACGAGCAGCTCTTGCATTAATTGCACAAGAAAATGGCTCACCTTTCATACCGTTAACTGCCATGGAATCCATGCAATTTAAACATGAAATACATCTTCGAATTTCATCTACTCTGCCTTCGGCAGTTTTCTTTACCCAATCGGGATCAGCAAGTAAGCCTCTGGCAATTGTTACGCAATCTACTTTTCCTTCTGAAATAATTTTTTCAGCGAAATCAGGATTACGGATGGTACCTACTCCAAATACAGGTACATCAACTGCTTTTTTAACAGCTTCTGCTAAATATATTTTCCATCCTTCTGGATAAGAAGTAGGTTCCCAAGCTTTATTCATTGTTTCATAAATTCCAGCAGATACGTTTATGGCATCCAATCCAAAAGGTACAAGATATTTACAGATTTCAACAGCTTCGTCTAACAATAATCCATCTTCCTTAATTGGAAATACAGAGTCTCTTAAAAATTCATCTGCAGAGATTCTCATAATTACTGGATATTCACGGCCAACTCGCTGGCGAATTCCCTGTATAA
Organism: Clostridium sp. AWRP; assembly: GCF_004006395.2. Taxonomy (NCBI): domain Bacteria; kingdom Bacillati; phylum Bacillota; class Clostridia; order Eubacteriales; family Clostridiaceae; genus Clostridium; species Clostridium sp. AWRP. The sequence continues at coordinate 1,649,375 of NZ_CP029758.2, forward strand.
TTTCTTTAATAATACGGGATCTATTTTCGGTACTTCCGCCGTATTCATCAGTTCGTTTGTTTGTAAATGGAGAAAGAAATTGATTTAGCATATATCCATGTGCTGCATGAAGTTCAACACCATCAATACCAGCTTTGTAACATCTTTCTGCTGCATTTATAAAATCTTGTACAAGACTCTTTACTTCTGCATTTGTCATTTCACGACAAGGTGCCTGAGTTAGCATACTTTTAATTCCGCTTGGAGAAATTGTTGGTTTTCCGCCAATTACTTCACATACAGTTTGACGTCCTGGATGATGTAATTGAATGAAGATAGCACCATCATAATAATGTACTGCATTTGCAAGTTTTCTAAGGCCTGGAATACATTCATCAGTAGCTGCAGAAGATTGGCGGGGCATCATAATTCCAGTATCGTTGTTTACTCGAGTGACTTCATTGATAATAAGTCCTACTCCACCCTTAGCTCGTTCAGCGTAGTATGCACATTCACATTCAGAAATTGTTGCATTTTCATTTGCAGTTGCTGATCCCATGGCTCCCATTACAACACGGTTTCGTATTTTTAAACTTCCAATATTTATTGGAGATAATAAATTTTCATAACTCATAAGTAAATCCTCCCATATTTTTTTTATTGATATGTGTCATAGATTTTTTCAAGCAACTTTGGAACCATTTCATCTGTTACAGGAACGCCAGCAAAATTACGTAAAGGCTCACTAAGTACATAATCTGTACAATTTAAAACATCTTCTTTTGTAAGTCCCAGCTCTTTACAAGAAGGAACTTTTAGTGATTTCATAAATTTACGAATACCATCTGCAACTGCTTTTCCAATTGCAACACCATCTTCACTCTCAACTATAATCCCCATGATTTTACCTACTTTTTTAATTTTTTTAGGAAATTTTGGAGCTGTTAATTCTATTACAGTAGGTGTTACTAATGCACAACCTATGCCATGTGGAATGTGAAAATTAGCTCCAAAGGAATGTGCAATAGCATGTCCAACATGAACTGTAGAATCATTGAAGGATTTACCTGCAAAATTGCTTGCTAAAGCCAAATTATCTCTAGCTTCATAATTACCTGGTTCTTTATATGCAACAGGAAGCCAATTTACAATTCTTTCAATTGCATCATAAGCAAGTAAATCAGAATGTGGATTTGGCTGCATGCTTGTTAAGGATTCAGTACAGTGTGAAAAAGCATCCATGCCTGTATAAACTGTTATGTCCTTTGGCAAGCTGAGAGTAAGTTCTGGATCTAAAATTGAAAAAGATGGTACAGAAAAGCATCCAACTTTTTCGTGATTTTTAGTATCTGTAATGACAGCTACAAAGGTACATTCTGAGCCAGTGCCTGGTGTGGTTGGTATTAAAATAAATTTTACTGGTGGATTTTTCATAGGTGCATGATGTATCATATCACTAACTGTGATTTCGTTTGCAGCAAAACAAGCTATTCCTTTTGCTGTGTCCAGCACACTTCCTCCACCTACACCGATAATACCATCTACGTGTTCTTTCTTTGCCATATTACCACCAGCTTCTACTGTGTAATCAGGCGCATCCATCTCTACACCATTAAATATGACAGTTTCTATATTTGCTTTTTTTAAGCTATCTATTGATTTTTGAGAATGTCCTAAAGCTTCGACTTGTTTATCTGTTACAATCATTACTTTTGTAAACCCTAATTCTTTTGCAATTTCTCCCGTTGAATTAATTGCACCAGCGCCGTAAGCGACTGTACATAGCTGACCATATCTTCTTATCATGTTTATCCCTCCAAGCAATTATTGTTATTTTTTTATCAACCTTAAGAAAATTATAACACTGTATATTTTCAATATCTTCGTCGAGGTTTGAGAATTTGAATTATATGATTTGTGATTTTTTACAAGTATGAATTGGATATTATTGCTTATGCAATTGTTTACTATGTTAATTTCTGCTATGATTAGATTAGTAAGATAGTTAATATTTCAACAAAGAAGGGATAATTATGTCTGTACAATTTTCTACAATTACTGGATTACTTGATAAATTCAGCATAAAAGTCCATCTTAAAGAAAATTGTGAATTGATAGGATTTCGATATTTAAATAAAGATGTTTCAGTATATCTTTCTGATTATTTGTATATAGGGAAAGTGTCCAACCTGGCAGAAATGCCTTCTTCTACTAGAGCAAACTATATGTTATATGAAGATATCCCATTATCTTCTTTATACAAGCAAGAAAGTACTTCTAATATCATTTTAGTTTCTAACAAGAGCGACATTACCTTTATCATAGACATCTTGCAGAACTTATTTGATATGGAGATTAGAATGGTTAATTTCACAAATAAATTGTTAGAACTTTGCCAAGAGGGTACAACTATCCAGCAGCTTTTGGACGTTGGGTATGAAACTTTAGGCAACCCTTTATTATTAGTGGATATTTCTCTTTGCTTTATGGCCCATGCTGGAGGAAATACTATAAAAAATGAACCACTGTGGGAATGGACACTTTCAAAAGGCTATGTAACTGAAGCGTATGTTAATTCAATTATGGAAAATAAAGTTGATAGAGATATAGAAAGTGAGCACAATGAAAATCCAGATTTAATTTTATGGGAATCCGGATTACTAAATCATAGACAATTGGTAGGAAGAGTCTTAAAAAATAAACAACCTTTAGCATATTTGAAAATGTTAGAATACAATAAGCCAATTACAAAATATGATGAACAAATGTTAATTACTCTTTGTAGATTTCTTTCTTTAACGATTAAGGGATTTAATGAAAGTTTTTCATCCACTAATCCTTTAGTGGATTCATTTATTACGGCACTGCTTAATCAAAAATTATATGACCATGATGCCATTAGTGAACGTGCAAGAGCATTCAATTTAAAACTTTATGATAATTTATATGTTATTGCCATTGAATTAAATGATATAAATAGAAATGATGATAAAATCTATTATTTGAAAAGAAAAATGCAAAATTATTTTAACAGAGATACAGTAATCATTTATGATAAATATATTGTGGTTTTACTGGATGTTAAAGGAGAAAATATATTTAATGAAAATGAACTGAACTTATTTGGCAAATTACTAGAGAAACACAATTGTAGGGCTGGTATCAGTAAGGTTTTTCATAATTTATATGATTTAGCAGAATATTATAAGCAAACTATTACTAGTTTATCAATTGGAAATCAAATACATAGTCCTGAGCGAATTTTAAATTATAATGACTTTATAGTAACGCATATGATTTTAAGTTTTGGAGATAAAGCACACCTTAAAATCCTTGTTCACCCAATTGTAAAACTTCTAATTCATATTGATGAGGAAAAGAACAGCGATTTTTTTAAAACATTGTGTGCTTATTTAAAACATAATCAGGATGTTACTTTAACTTCAAAAGCTCTTCACATTCATTATAATACTTTAAAATATAGAATTAAACGTATTATAGAGTTAACGAATATTGACTTTAATAATAGTGAACTGTTATTTGAGGTACAATTATCAGAAAAGGTTTTAAAATTAGTAAAACAAATAGGAATTGAAAAATAGAAGCTGATTTCACATCCCAGCTAGAACGCAGTGCTGGCTGGAATATGATATCATTTTACTTTAAATCTTTCAGGAAGTATATTAATAAGCCAAGCTAAAATACGCCACCTTTTAGAAACATATATTTTTTCCTTCTTGTTTACTATAGCATCATATATTTGATTGGCTGCTTTATCAGCAGTAATTGCCCAGAAAACTTTTGATTTATCAGCATTTTTAGTCATTTCTGTATAAACCCATCCTGGCAGTACTTCTGTTACATATATATTTTTATTTGATTTAGTAAACAATATTCTTAGTCCTCTTAAATAACTTGAAACAAAAGCTTTTGATGCACAATATGCATTAGTTCTGTCACTATATATAAGTGCTGAGGTAGAAGAAATACCAACTATATGTCCATGATTTTGATGAATAAAGCATTGAGCAGCTACATTGACCATGGATGTAAAGCCTAATATATTTGTGTCTATAGTTTCTTTTTCCTTGTCCCAATTAAGTTCATAATTTGGCCTCACAACACCTGATGAGATAATAATTAAATCCAAACCTTCCATTTCCTTGATGAGTTCTTTTAAAAGTTCAGTGGCGTTATCAGTTTTACAAACGTCTATTCGTTTTATAAATGTTTTAGTTGGTATGGATTTTTGAAGTTCTATAAGGCGTTCTTCTCTTCTTCCGGCTAGTCCAACTATATAGCCATTTTCAGCTAGCTCTTTGGCAATTTCTTTTCCCATTCCAGATGTAGCACCTATGACGATAGCTTTTTTCATATACATCTCTCCAATCATTCTATTCCCTTATAGATTTTATCTAATAAATTAATTAGAGTATCTCTTTCACTATTTTCACTTAAGGAACCAAGTACCCTTTTCCATAATTCTTGTTCACAAGTTTCGTGCAGATCACTTATTTTAATGCCTTCCTTTGTTAATTCTAGTACATAAGAGCGTCTATTTTTTTTGCTTATAACTCGTTTAACTAAGTTACGTTTTTCAAGTCTGTCAACTATACTAGTAAGAGTACTTCCGGGTAAATCTAGATACTTACTAATTTCTTTTAAAACAGCATCGGGATATTTATTAGCTACTTTTAATACACTTAGTTCACTGCTTGTTATACCATTAGGAAACATTGTATCTATATCGCCATGTAATTGTACCAAACGTTTATATATTTTGTGCATAATAGTATCAAATTTTTGATATTGTTCTTCACTTATCTTATCCATAATTCAATCATTTCCTTTCGAAATATTACGTCATAGAATTAATACGATATCGAAATAATAACATGTTTGATAAAATGTGTCAAGCATATCGTTGACAATAAAAAATTTTAAGTATATTATGTTAATAATAAGGTGATAATATCATAAAAATTAAAAGTAAACTCGGAGTGATAATATGAAATATGTGGATATTAAAAATAAACAAGGATTAACTGAAGAAGAGTTTTTAAAGCAATATGATGATAGTATATATGAAAAACCATCTCTTACTGTAGATATGTTGATTTTTACAGTAATGAACGAAAAAAAAGAAAATTACAGGAAGCTTCCAGAAAAATCTTTAAAGATTCTTTTAGTAAAGAGAGGAGATCATCCATGCATTGGGAAATGGGCACTTCCTGGTGGATTTGTAGGTATTAATGAAAGCTTAGATGAAGCAGCTTTACGTGTATTAAGAGCAGAAACTAATATTGATGATATTTATATGGAACAGTTATATACCTGGGGAGAAGTTGATAGAGATCCTAGAACTAGGGTAATAAGTTCTTCTTATATGGCACTTGTGGACAGCAGTTCATTAAGCATTAAAGCTGGCAGTGATGAAGAAGATGCAGCATGGTTTAATGTCAGTTACAATTTGCTTCAGGAGAAAAAGGAAGCAGTGGAAAAAGGGTATATTTACGAACAGATAGTACAAATAAAACTTTGGAATGAAAATGAGGAATTGTCTGCCAAGATAAAAATTATAGAAAATCCAGACGGTAAAGTAAGTAGAGAAATTATGGAATCTACAGGTATTGCTTTTGATCATGGTAAGTTTATTGAATATGCTATTAGCAGGTTAAGAAATAAAATTGAATATACAAGTTTAGCCTTTAATCTTATGCCAGAATTATTTACGTTAACTGAACTTCAGCAGGTTTATGAGGTTATACAAGGAAAAGAACTTTTAGCAGCTGCATTTAGAAGAAAAGTTGCAAATATGGTTATTGAAACGAATCAGTTTACAAAGGATGCTGGGCATAGACCTTCAAAATTATTTAGATATAATTCAGGTTGGAAAAGAAATATGTAAAAAATAAATTAGTGTCAACTAATTTTGAAAATGTCCCAAAAAGTTTTAATTATTAGCACCAGCAATAGCTGGTGCTTTGTTACGCTTATAACATTATTTTTAGGTATAGCAAACACATCCATCAACTTAAAGTTTTTTAAGTAAAAGGGCTTTTTAGTTCTTTAAGCTATGTTTTCTTTTTGTCTATGAGCCTGCTTATTGCAATAATGTTCAAATGAAGCCTGCTTCCATGGGTGACTCATCGGCGGTATATAGTGTTTCTTTGGAGTTTTTGAGGTCTTCGCAAGATCAAAATTTTTTGATGAAGGAACATGATCCGGAAGCAATTCAAGTGCATAAACTTTTTCGTTTGCACAAAAATATAGATCATTGTTAAATGCCTTTATTACTATACCGCAGGTACCTTTATGGTAATATACTGGGTGACCATTAGCATCTACTGGAAGATAATATCCTTTATTGTATTTTACACAACTCCCATTGTCTACTTTCCTACTAGCAAGTACACCAAGAATTAAATTGATTTTCTCAATATCAGGTTGCGTTTCGAATACAGATTTGATATTATCAACAGGTAAAGCAAATCGAGCATTGAATTTTTTTATGTAGGAGTTTAAAAATTCATTTGCCTGCTCAATCGTGCTTATACCAGCTAAACGCAATTCGATAGGAAGTCGTGATTGCAGTGTTTGAAACATTCGTTCCACACGCCCCTTGGCTTGTGGAATGCTGCTGGTTTTAATCTCAATTCCTAACTGCTTGCAGGCATAACCGAATTGGGTAAAAGTGTCCTCTTCGATAGAAGGGGATTTCTTTTGTTTATACTCAAAAACTGTACGCCTATCGGTGTAAAACATATAAGGAATACCATAGGTTTTCAATATTTGCTCAAGTACATGGTAATATCCATTTAGCGTTTCTTGAACATCGAAATAAGCACCTACAATAGCACCTGTGGCATCATCTACAGCTATATGAAGCTGACTTTTTTCTCCACCAAACCAAGGATGAAGAGAAGCATCCATCTGAAGCATTTCTCCAAAGTAGGCACATCTCGGACGCCTAGGATGAGCATCTTCGATAGCAAGAATAGAACTTTGAATAACACTAGCCTGCTTTTTTGACTTTGTAGATTTTTGCATATCTTTAAGTTTAGTGTATAGAGCCTTCTTAGAAGAACGTTTTGCCTTAGGAGACAGGATGAATTCCTGCAAAAGGATGGAACGTATAGTGTTTGATGAAACTTTGATTCCTTCAAATTCTTTTAAGAGTTCTGAAAAATGAGTTAAATTGGTGCCTTCATATTTTGTTCGATATAAGTCAACAATAGTCTGTTTTGTAGAATTATCTAAAGCATGGACAGGTTTTTTACCACGATTTCCATGTATAAAAAAGGCTTTTCCCTGCTCTTTATACCCTTTAATCATTCTGTTAATGTGCCTAACAGTACAGTTAATCTGTACAGCAGCTCTTTGCTTGTTACCATTGCTCTCTACTAATTTCTTGATTATGTTATATTTTGCATTCTCATTCATTGTTAAAACTACCTTTCTGATTTTGTCCACCTCACTTCTTAGTCATGAGGTTTTATTATACTATAAACTTATTTATTTGGGACATAATCAAATGCGGTATACTAAGACATTATCACAATTCAATCATAAAAAGAAATATGTAAAAAATAAATTAGTTGACAATATACACATACATATAATATAATCAATAAAGATAGATTTCATTAAAATAAAAATAGAGAGGTATTTTATGAGCGTGGTAGTATCTAAATAGATTAAATTTTATATTTAAATAGATCTTTGAAAAAAGAGGTAGTTTTATACCTTTGTTTGTTATAGATTTATTTAAAGCAATCTATGGAGATACAAAGCTATAAAATACCGTTGTTATATTTACAGGATAGTTATTTAGGGCTATCTTAATGGTATGTATTTTAAGCTGTGGAAATGTCCACAGCTTTTTTTCGTGAAAATGATATTTAATAAGTATGATGTGTCAAAAGTGAAATCTATCCAAGATATTTGTATCTTCATAGAATATTAAATTCTATGTAAGGAGAAAAGGAAATGAATACAAACACTTTTGATAAATTGCAATATAATGACTTAAAGGAAATAGTAAAATCTTATTGTGTAAGTGGATTAGGAAAGAAGTTAATAGATAAGCTTAAGCCAAGTACAAATTTAAAGGTTATAGATAAAAGACTTAATGAAACCAGTGAAGGAAGAGCCTTATTAGATAGTTGCAGTTATATACCTTTAGAGGGAATATTCAATATAGATAATATTATAGATAATGTTGAAAAAGGTATAGTACTGGAACCTGAAAATTTAACTACTCTCTGCAATTTTTTAAGAGGATGCAGAAAAATTAAGAATTTTATGAAAGATAAAGAATTTTATGCTCCAACATTAAGTTCATATGGTAATTCAATTACAGAATTTGCGTTTATAGAAGAAGAGATTGAGCTTTCTATAAGGGGAAGCTTGGTGGATTCTAATGCTAGCAAAGAATTAAGAAAAATAAGAAGACTTATAGAAAATACGGAAAGTAAGATACAAGATAAATTAGAAAAGTTTTTAAAGAATAGTAGTAATAAAAACTATATACAGGAATTTTTTATAAGCAAAAGAAATGGAAGATATACTATACCTATAAAAGTTGCATATAAGAATCAAGTTCCAGGCAATATAGTAGAAATTTCTTCTAAAGGTTCCACTATATTCATAGAGCCAAATAATATAAGTAAAAGTACAGAAGAATTAACAGCATTAAAAGCTGAAGAATCAATAGAAGAATATAAAATACTATCTACTTTAACAGCATTAGTATTTGATAATTTAAGAGAAATTAAACTTAATATGGAAGTTATTGAAGAATATGATATGATTTTTGCTAAGGCGAAATACAGTAAAGCTATTGATGGAATGAAGCCCCAAATTAATGATTATGGATATATAAATATCATAAAGGGAAAACATCCTTTGTTAAAAGGTAATGTAGTACCTTTAGATTTTAAGGTGGGTGATGATTATAGAACTTTAATAATAACAGGACCTAATGCAGGTGGAAAAACAGTAGTATTAAAAACAGTGGGAATTTTAACTTTAGCAGTTCAATCAGGATTTCATATTTCATCGGAAGAAGGAACAGAAATATCTGTATTTGAAAAAATATTTGTTGATATTGGAGACGACCAAAGTATAGAAAATGCACTAAGTACTTTTTCCTCTCATATAAAAAATTTAGCAGATATAATTAACAATAGCAATAAATCTACACTTATATTGTGCGATGAAATAGGAAGTGGAACAGAACCTAATGAAGGAGCAGGACTTGCTATAGCCATATTAGAGGAATTTTATCATAAAGGATGTATTACAGTAGCCACTACTCATTATGGTGAAATAAAGAATTTTTCAGAAGTTCACGAAGATTTTCAAAATGCGGCTATGCAGTTTGAAAGTGAAACATTAGAACCATTGTATAAATTAGTTATAGGTAAATCTGGAGAGAGCAATGCACTTTGGATATCTAAAAAAATGGGTATAAAAAATTCTGTACTTGAGAAAGCAGAAAGTTATATAAAAAATAAAGATTATAACTTTAAATTAGTTAAAGAGAGCAAAATTAGAAATAGAAAAGTTGAGGAAGAATTTGATGAACACAAAAACAATTACTACTATAAAATAGGAGATAGGGTATTTCTTATGGACTATGAAGATTTTGCTATTGTATACAAAGAAAAGGATAGGTTTAACAATGTTACTGTATTGTATAAAGAAAATTTTATAGAAATTAATGAAAAGAGAATTAGGCTAGAATTAAAAGCAGAAGACTTGTATCCTAAAGATTATGATCTAAATACTCTATTTGTAAGTTATAAAGATAGAAAGTTAGAAAGAGATATTACAAGGGGATCTAAAAAGGCTTTAAAAAAGATTCAAAAAGAAATAAAAAATCAATATCATAAGGAATAAAATCTTGCACCATATAAATATTAAAATTTATATGGTGCATATTTTATTCCGCTAAATTTAAAATATCTATTGACATATAAAGAAATAAGTTGTAATATCATATTAACAAATTGATATTAATTAAATGATAATATCAATTTGGCTGAAATAGTTTTATTTAAAAAGTATAAAATTTCGAGGAAAAGTAATTATATAAATTATGAAAAAGAGGTAATGAAAATGATTTATTTTAATGGAGACAAAGTAGAATTTAAAAAATTTCCCAATGGTGAGTCTATGGTACATAGTGAAAATTTGAATTTAAGAACAGGTATAAATGAAATTAAAGTAAAATTTGAAAATGATGAAGATATAACTCATTTAATATTTTTAAAAAGCCACTTAGATGAGCTAAAGGCAAAATGCAACTTAATGCTTCCATACATGCCTTACAGTAGAATGGATAGAACTGAAGGAATAATGATCTTTACTTTAAAGCATTTGTGCAAGCTAATCAATAGTTTAAACTTTGAAAGTGTTACAATTTATGAGCCACATTCAGATGTAGCTACTGCATTATTAGACAGGGTTAAGGTAGTGAATATGTCAAAAATTTTAGTTGAAGGTTTGTTAAAAGAATTGAGCAGCGAAGAGGAAGAAATATATTTAGTTTATCCCGATGCAGGTGCGGCAAAGAGGTATGGAAAAGATATAAATTATGCAAAGATTCTAACTGCAAACAAAGAACGAGATTTTAAAACAGGATTTATAAAGAAGTTAGAGATTAACGGTAGTGTGAAAAGTAAAAATTTTAAAGCTATTATAGTAGATGATTTATGTTCAAAGGGAGGTACATTTGTATTAACAGCTTCTAAATTAAAGAAAATGGGAGCAGATGAAATATACCTGGTAGTTACCCATCTTGAAGATACAGTTTTTCAAGGTGAATTATTAAAAAATGATTTAATAAAAGCTATATATACAACCAACAGTATTTTAAGTAAAGAACATGAAAAAATTAAGGTATATGAAATTTAAGAGAGAGGGTAATTTATAATGATAAATCCATTTTTGTTAACAGATTTTTATAAAACAATTCATCACAGGTGTTATGCAAAGGGAATGACTAAATTAGTGAGTTACTGGACTCCAAGAAAGTCTAGAAAAGAAGATATGAATAAGGTTGTTATGTTTGGACTTCAGCCTTTTATAAAGAAGTATTTAATCGAGTATTTTAATGAAAATTTCTTTAATAAGGATAAAGAAGCTGTGATTTCAGAATATAAAAGAATTATTTCTAGAACCATGGGAAATATGGCGGCTGACACAAAGCATATTGAAGCTCTTCATGATTTAGGGTATTTGCCAATACAAATTAAAGCTGTAGAAGAAGGGATAAGGGTAAATATTAAAACTCCAATGATTGAAATTAGCAATACTCACGATGACTTTGCATGGCTTGTAAACTATTTAGAAACACTTATGAGCTGTAATATATGGCAGGCAATGACTAGTGCTACTATTGCTTATAGATATAGAGAAATAGTTGAAAAGTATTTTAATCTGACTGTGGATAATGGAGAGGTGAGAAATGCCTGTGGAGATTTTAGTATGAGAGGTTTTAGTTCTGTAGAAAGTGCAGAGGTTAGTGGGGCAGCACATTTACTCTCATTTATAGGAACGGCAACGATACCTGCTATTAGTTTTTTAGAGAAATATTATAATTGCAATGTAGAAGAAGAATTAGTTGGAATTGGAACACCTTCTACAGAACACAGTGTAATGTGCAGCTATGGAGAAGATGAACTTACAGCATATAAAAGGCTTATAACTGAAGCATTTCCAAGTGGAATTTTGAGTATAGTATCAGACACTTATGATTACTGGAATGTTATAACAAATATACTTCCAAAGTTAAGGGATGACATTATAAATAGAGATGGAAAGATTGTTATCAGAGGAGACAGCGGAGATCCAGTAAAAATAATTTGTGGAGATAAGGATGCTTTAGTTGGCAGTAATGAATATAAGGGAACTGTTGAATTATTATGGGATATATTTGGTGGTGAGGTAAATTCAAAAGGTTATAAAGTTTTAAACAGTAAAATAGGTACGATTTATGGTGATAGTATAACTGTTCAAAGATGTGAACAGATTTGTAAGGAACTAGAGGAAAAAGGATTTGCAGTAAATAATTGCACCTTTGGTATAGGGTCATATACTTATCAATACAATACCAGAGATACTTTTGGATTTGCGTTAAAGGCTACTTATGCAGTAATAGATGGTAAAGAAAAGTTCATTTTTAAAGACCCTAAAACAGATAAGGATAATTTTAAAAAATCACAAAAGGGAATGTGCTATGTGTATAAAAATGGACAAGACATTTTATACAAGGATGAATTGACAATAGAAGAGCAGGCAAAATGTAAGGATAATTTATTACAAGTTGTGTTTAAGGATGGAAAATTGATAAAAGATTATTCGTTAAAAGAAATAAGAAATAGATTGTATGAAAGTTTTTAAGCAGAAGGATATATCTGACAGCTTAAGAATAGACAGGGAAATTGAATTAAAGCATGAATACAATAAACACAAAAGTACTTTGCCACCTAAGTATGAATTAAAATAAGTTATAAGCCGGGAAGTTAAGATCTCGGCTTATAAGATTGATTATGCTTCAGTAATATATTTTATAATAAGGTCAACTGTAGCTAACAATGCATCTACATGTGTTCTTTCATAGGCGTGAGATGCAAAAACACCAGGACCTATAAGGGCTGTTCTAACATCCCAACCAGCACGTAGTGCGGCAGAAGCATCTGAACCATAGTGAGGATATATGTCTAGCTTATATGAAATATTATTTTCCTTGCAGGTATGAACTAATTTTTTCCTAAGATCATAATCATAAGGACCAGAGGAATCTTTAGCACAAATACATACGCTATATTCTGATGAATTTTGATCGCAGCCAGGGGCTCCCATGTCAACAGCTATGAACTCTTTAGTTTTTTCAGGTAAAGCAGCACTAGAACCATGACCAACTTCTTCATAATTGCTTATATAGAAATTAGTTGTGTAAGGAAGTTTTATATTATTTTCATGAAGGTATTTAATTACATACATAAGAAGAGAAGCACTAGCCTTATCATCTAGATATCTACTTTTAATAAATTGTTTTTCAGTGATAGTTGTCCTTGTATCTATGCATATATAGTCTCCTACATCAATACCAAGAGCTGCAACATCATTTTTAGAAAATACTTTTTCATCTAGTATTACCTCCATGTTTTCAGGAATCCTCTTAAGACGATTGGCTTCATCACCACTTATATGGACAGAAGGTTTTGTAGTTTGAATAGTACCAGAATAACTTATGCCATCTAAAGTTTTTATAGTACAATTTTCACCTTCAAGTGTTGACATCATATATCCGCCAATAGGAACCATGGAAAGAGTGCCATTTTCTTTTATGCCTTTAACCATTGCACCTAATGTATCAACATGGGATGTAAAGGTCCTTTGATAATCGTCATTTATTCCAGTAAAAGATACAATAAGAGCACCTTTATTTGTAGTTTTATAAGGTATATTTATTTTGTTAAGTTCATCCTTTATATACTGCATTACTAACTCAGAATATCCTGTAGGACTTGGTATAGAAAGAATAGTTTTTAGAATATTTAAAATAGTATTTTTATCATAACACATAATTTTAATCCTCCAAGTGTAAAATATAGTTTAGTCTCTATAGCTATTTTATGATTATAATATAGTAAGAGTCAATTTTGCTTAGAAAATTATGATCTAAAAATAACACTTTCTTTATTGAACATATATCTTGCAAATGAGATTGCAGCAACTATATACACTATCATCCAGCCAAAGGTTATAGCTATATGTGCTGTATTGTGTATTCCAACTAAGAACTCTTTTGTAAGGCAAGAAGCATTGGCTATAGGTATACTAAAAAAATAAGTTTCTATACTTTTACCATCCTTCATCATTGTGGCATAAACCAATATGACAGCTATTATTGTAAAAGGGCTTAAATATGTTTGAGCTTCTTTTGATGATTTTGCATAAATACTTATGGACAGCCCTAAGGCACCAAAAACCATAGTTAGAAGTATAGGCAAAATCATTATCAAGGTAATGGTTTCTAGTCCTATATTGATGTCATTTGCACCTTGAAACATTCCATTTGTCTGATTCATTGAAATAAATAATCCTGCAAGGTTTGCCAGTGATACTATAATTCCCATTATGGTAATTGCAAGAAATTTCCCCCAAAGCAAGGACATTCTACTTGCTTTTGTGGTTAAAAGTGGTTCTAGAGTACCTCGTTCTTTTTCGCCAACACCTAAGTCCAAGGAGGGTGCTACTGTATTACCAACACTCCCGAGGATCAATAAAAGTGGTACCATTATGTTAAGCATTAATTTTCCAATACCACTTTCCTTTTTTTCTATAGTATCCTGGGCAATATTTATTGGAGTTAATATTTTAGAATCTATATTTCTTTTTTCCAATCTTTTAGAAACTATATTTTTTGAATATTTATCTATGTAAGAATTTAATATGTCAAAGGCCTCCATACTGTCATTACTGGAATTGTCATAAGTTAATGTGATTTTTTCATTCATATCTTTACTTATATTTTCATCAAAATCTTCTGGTATAGTTATTCCTGCTAAGATTTTACCATCTTTTACATCTTGTTTTATATTATTGGACTTAATTATTTTTACATTTTTTTGTGATTTTAAAAATACTCCTAAAGTACTATTTCTTTTATCAACCACAGATATTTTTAAATTGTTTTCTACATTTTTATGACTGGTACTGGTAGCTTTCCCTATAACAAATGAAAGTATAGGAAGAAGCAGCATGGGAATTAATATACTCATGAGGATTGTCTTTCTATCTCTAAACATATCTAAAAGTTCTTTTTTTAATACTATTAATACAACATTAGTTTTCAATTACATCACCTACTAACTGCATGAATATTTCTTCCATGTCATCATTATTGTACTTAGACTTTAAATTTTCGATTGTTCCTGTTTCTATAATTTTTCCTTTGTGAATTATTATAATTCTATCACAAAGCTTTTCTACTTCAGCCATACTGTGACTTGAAAATATGACAGCTTTATTGTCAATTTTACACTTTCTTATAAAATCATGTACTATTCTAGATGAACTGACATCAAGGCCTGATGTTGGTTCATCAAATAATACTACTGATGGATTATGTACGATAGACCTAGCTATAGAAACTTTTTGCTTCATTCCTCTTGAGAATTTACCTACTTTTCTATCCAAATAGTCTTCCATTTCAAGGTTTTTTGCTAAATATTTTATGCTCTTTTCGGTTTCGTCCCTTGACATTCCGTTGAGTTCTGCAAAGTATCTTATATTTTCTTTTCCAGTTAATCTATCATAAAGACCAACTTCTCCACCAAAAAGTATTCCTATTTCTCCTCTTACTTTTTCTGGATATTTATTTACATCATAATTGTTTATTAAAGCTGTTCCTGATGTAGGTTTCAGCATAGTTGCAAGCATTCTAAGTGTAGTTGTTTTACCTGCTCCATTTTCACCAAGAAGTCCTACTATTTCTCCGTTATTAACTTCAAAACTAATATTATCTACAGCTGAAATCTTTTTGAATATTTTAGTTAATGATTGAACTTTAATCAATGTGTTTCCTGCCTTTCTTTTTTATTTTAAGTTAACTTGTTTCTCAAATTATTATGCAATAATAAGAGAAAATTGTAAACTATAAGTTTTAAATATTCAAATATTTTTAGAAAAAAATTAGAAAAATAGATGTCAACTAATTTTGAAAATGTCCCAAAAAGTTTTAATTATTAGCACTAGCAATAGCACCTGAGGTATCATCTACAGCTATATGAAGCTGACTTTTTTCTCCACCAAACCAAGGATGAAGAGAAGCATCCATCTGAAGCATTTCTTCAAATATTCCAAGGAAACCGTGAAAATTGTGATGTATATTATATGATGGTCTTGCCAATTCGGAAAAGGGATATCGTAAAGGCGAGATTTTATCTAGTTGTTTGCATTGAACTGGTACAGGTCATTGTCTGCATTCCATTTGCTTTTATCCGGGATAAATTCATTCCGATGAATAATCAGGTTGGGATTGAAGCAAATGTTGCATTCATCGGCTTGTCATTTATCATGCTTGGTTTGTTCAATTTTATTTTACTTACACAATATTATAAGAACGGGTATAAAATCGGAGTGCCTTTTGTGTAGTCAACCACTATGATGGTTGTTTATATTGTGGTAGCAGAGGGCATGCTTCGTATCATTCCTTATATGCGAGATTATTGTGACAGTGTAAGCACCGAAAATCAGATCCCTGGTACTTCTTCCGGGTGTTATCCTATATACAGCAATAACCTTGTTGGCTTATAAAAGACCAGCTCACAGTTTTGATAAATTGGATCTTTGATGGTGAATCGTATTTTGAAAAATATTCTAATTATGAGCATAATGTGAAGTTAAAAGGAATAATTACCATCATTTATAAGCTCCCCCAACAATGTATTTTTATTATCTTTTAAATGATAATATTTTTACAAATGGGGGGCTTTATTTTTTTAGGATTCTCTTAGCTTGATGGTTCTATGGGGCGACATCTCTATAAGCACCGTAAATATTAGCACCTGTTACTAAATCACCTGCATTAAGTGCGGGTACTACAGGGATTGTATACGTCTTATTAATATTCATTGGTTTATCAGTCGAATTGATATATTCATCTGAAACATAATATTTATCAATGGTACCATTACTTCTTCTTACAACTAATTCTATTATTACTACAAATATGGAATCTTCTTCAATTGTTCCGGTTGCTATGACTTCGATTAGACTAGGATTTGGAGGAACTGGAGGAATAATAGGATTACAACTATTAATTATTTGTACTGATAGATGAAAATCATGATTGCAATTTAATTTGTTATTTTTAGTGTGTGTAGTATCATTGTGTTTATAAGTGATGCTTATAAAAGGAACTATCTGTTGTTTTTTTGCTAATACCGATCCAAAACTTGCTATAGCGTTGTTCCATATATTAGAAATCATTATACCCTTGTTTGATGAAGGATTTTTAATCCATGAAGAAACTATATGAGTTATATTTATAGCAACTGTTGATTTTGATGTCATTGGATAAAACCTAGTTCCGCTAAATTTATCCGCTAATGGAATTCTAGAATAAGTAGTGTATATGCTAAAATGGTCATATATTGGATATATTATAAACTCAACACTTTTATCATTATGAAAATTATCACATTTAAATAGTGTTAATTCAGCGTTGGTTACTATAATATTATTTGGTAATGAAGAAATATTGAAATAAAGTAAACTATGATACTCAAATTCGTCATCACATCCTACGATCATCTTGTAGTCTTGAATATTCCCATTTGGGATTTTATCAGTTAATGTGAGACTTTTACTTGCTTGAATCGTAAATGTATCCAAAGATATCACCTCCAATTTAAAATGATATAATAGGTGTAGAATAACATTTTCATGCTTTGGCCATCTACATATTATGACTGAACTATTTCAGTTCTTAATGATTTATAACTCGTTAACGTTACAATTTCACCTGTTGCTAATTTTGGGATAATTGCAAGGTTAATGGTATTATTAACAGCTAATGGGGTTGTACCTATTCAATTATTATAAACATAAACTTTTGTCTAATAAATATAGTATTTAGAATTTGTGAAATTGTTACAATGTTATCATTTAAAAGACAATAAAAATACATTCAGCTTAAGATGGAACTTTGCACTTTATGACACACATGCTGTTACTAAGGCTACTGAACATAGCAGAACAACTACGAATCAAAGGTATTTCAAATTATTATGCAATAATAAGAGAAAATTGTAAACTGTAAGTTTTAAATATTCAAATATTTTTAGAAAAAAATTAAAAAAATGGATTGACAATGCCGCAAAAAAATAATATACTTAACAACAAGTTAGTAATAAATACAAGCTTTGATGGAGAAAGAAATATTTAATGTTTAACTGAAGAGAGCCAGCGTTGGTGTAAGTTGGCGTTAACATAAATATGTAACTATCACTCCGGAGCTTCCAAGTAGAAAGGCTTTTGCCAAGTAAATGAGGACGTGTACCAGCGATATATGGTTAGGGTTCACGATGAATAGATGTTTTATTTAAGTTGACCTGAGTGGAGTGGTAATTAGTGTATCTAATTGCAATTGAGGTGGTACCGCGGAAAGTTAATCTTTCGTCCTTATAAGCATATTTAAAAGTATGTTTATAAGAACGAAAGATTTTTTTATTATATTACAAAATAATAATTTGAAAGGTGAGTGAATAGGGGGCTTTTACTTTATATTAGAAAATTTTTAGAATTGGGGCAAAGTTGAAGTACAGCAATAATATTATTATATCGAGTATAAGAGAGGAGATTTGAAGATTATGAAAGTAAATTTAACGTTAAAGGATGTATTAGAGGCTAGTAAAAGAATAGAAGGAATATGTGTAAAAACTAAATTAATATATAGTTCGGAATTTAGCAGAGAAAGTGGTAATGAGGTATATATAAAACCAGAAAACCTTCAAATTACTGGAGCATTTAAGTTAAGAGGTGCATCAAACAAAATTGTTAAACTAAGTGATGAGCAAAAAGCAAAGGGACTTATAGCTTCTTCTGCAGGAAATCATGCTCAAGGTGTAGCATACTCTGCACAAAAACTTGGAATTAAGGCAACAATTGTTATGCCTGAAACTACTCCACTTATAAAGGTCCAAGCTACTAAAAACTATGGTGCTGATGTAGTACTTAAAGGAAAAGTTTATGATGAGGCTTATGAAGAAGCTAAAAGACTAGAGAAAGAAAATGGGTATACTTTTGTTCATCCTTTTAATGATGTAGATGTAATGGCAGGCCAGGGAACTATAGCACTTGAGATAATAGAAGAACTAAAGGATGTAGATGCTATATTAGTACCAATAGGTGGAGGTGGATTAATAAGTGGAATAGCAGTAGCTGCTAAATCTATTAATCCTAATATAAAAGTAATAGGAGTTCAAGCTGAAGGTGCAAATCCTATGAAAGTTTCTTTTGATACAGGTAAACTCACTTATGCAGAGAAAGTTGATACTATCGCTGATGGTGCAGCAGTAAAGCAGCCTGGAGATCTTACTTTTGAAGTGATAAAGGAGTATGTAGATGAAATTGTTACAGTAAGTGATAAAGAACTTATGGAAGCTGTGTTTGTTGTTTTAGAAAAACATAAGCTTGTAGCAGAGGCAACAGGAGTAATGTCCTTAGCAGCGCTAAAAAGATTAAACTTTAAAGGAAAAAAGGTAGTTTCCCTAATAAGTGGAGGAAATATAGATGTAGTAACAATGGCATCTCTTTTAAATAATGGGTTATTTTCAAGAGGAAGGATATTCTGTTTCTCAGTTAAACTTAAGGACACTCCAGGACAACTTCTTAAAATATCTCAGATATTAGCAGAAAAAGGAGCTAATGTAATAAAATTGGATCACAATCAGTTCAAGGCTGTTGACAGATTGAAACATGTGGTTTTAGAAGTTACAGTAGAAACAAATGGGTATGAGCATATAGAATCTATAGTTAAGGCATTAAATGATGAAGGATATGATGTAGATAGAGTTTGTTAGGAAGAAAGCAAATTCTTTAAAAAGGCGGATAGTGTTAAAGCTATCCGCTTTATTTAAACATGATTAGATAATCTATTTGTGTGGTACTTCTCCATAATTCTTTATATGATTAGCTGAAGTTTTTACATATTTAAAAACAGTTTGATGTTTTTTATTGTCATACTCTTGAATATAATGATAGTAAATTATATTGTAAATAATTAGAAATTTTGAGATTATCAATATAAATAGTATAATAGAAGATAAGAGTATTTAATTTAAATTAAATATTCTAAAAGTACTTAATAACTAACCACCAAAAAAAGATATGAATAAGGAGAGATAGTATGGGCATTACAGTTAAAAATGTAATAAAAAAATTAAAGCCAGATGTATCTGAATTTGTTATGAAAGAGTTAGAAAAGCTGGACTCTAAGTGTTATTTACAAAGGCATGAATCTGATTATAGGTTTAATATACATCAAAAAGAAAACAAAAAGATAAATTTACCTACAAGTGGAGGGGAACCTTGTATGAGAGCTTATGTATATGGAAACCTTATGTTTACGGAAGATAATATTTATTTATCAAATAAATGTATAAGCAATTCAGAAGTATTAGAACATGATAGTTATAGGTCGATTTATGAAAACCAATATAATAAATTTGTGAAGCAATTAGAAGATAAGGACAATGAAGAAGACGCAAAAAAATTTAAAAGCGAAAATTTTATTAAAAAAGATGAAGATGATATGGAAGGAATAAAAATTACAGATGAGAATGTTGATGAAATAGTGAATAGCTTACTTAGTAATATGCCACCTTTTTCTGAAGAATACATTAAGATGTTTTCTGAGCTGTAGATAACTTTAATTCCTGTCAGATAATAAATTTGGAAGGAATCTAGTAATAAGTTGATTTTTATCTGGATATAAAAGAAAGATGAAAAATAAATGAAAGTTTTCATCTATTTTCCATCCAGGTTACAATAGAAACTCAAACAAATTTAATTAATCCATAAATTCAATAGTATCTTTTGCAAGCCTTTTTATTCTAGCAAGAGAATATACATGATATCCTTGTTTATCAAGGAGTTTACGGCCGGGTTGAAAGGACTTTTCAATAACAATTCCAATTCCCGCTACCTTTGCACCACACTGTTCAACCAGGCGTATAGTACCTTTTGAAGCTTCTCCATTAGCTAAAAAGTCATCAATTATAAGAATATTATCCTCATGGCATATGTATTTTTTTGATAAAGTAAGTTCATAATTAGAGTCCTTGGTAAATGAGTGAACTGTAGTTTGATATACATCTTCACTTAATATTTTGGATTCTTTCTTTTTTAATATTACCATAGGTAAATCCATCTGAAGAGCAGTCATAACAGCTGGGGCTATTCCTGAACTTTCAATAGTAAATATCTTTGTGATTCCCATATCTTTAAAATGTTCTGTAAAACTTTTTCCTATGGAATACATGAGTTTTGGATCAACTTTATGATTTAAAAATGAATCTACTTTTAATATTGATTCACTTAAGGCATGTCCTTCCTCTAAGATTTTTTTTCGTAATTCCTTCATAAATTAACACCTCGCGATTTTTTATTTTTCTTCTTTCAAAATAAGATTTAATATAAGTGCTGCAATAGTTCCTGTAGAGATACCAGATGAAAAAATCATCTTTAAACTTTCTGGAAGGTTTGATAAAATTTCAGGCCTAAAGGTAACTCCAAGACCCAAACCTATAGAAGTTGCTATTATGAGAAGGTTCCTATTATTTAATTTTACCTTACTTAAGGTTTGAATTCCAGCAGCAGCAACTGTTCCAAACATTACTATTCCAACACCACCAAGTACAACTTGAGGCATTGCGTTTATTATTGCAGCAAATTTAGGAAATAATCCAAGTATAATAAGTATTATTCCTGCAGTCATTGTGACAAATTTACTTGCAACTTTAGTAAGGGGAATCAATCCCACGTTTTGACTAAAAGAAGTGTTTGGCATAGCACCAAATATTCCAGCAATTGCACTTCCAATTCCATCAGAAAGTACACCATGTGAAATACTGATATCATCTTCTTTAATACCTGATATTTCGTTTATTGCTCTTAAATTTCCTACAGTACTTATGACAGAAACTAAATATGCCGGAATAAAGGGAAGTAGAACACTTGAATTAAAGGTGATACCATGTTGAAATATTTTTGGAAGTGTTACTATACTTGCTTTTGAAATAGATGAAAAATCTACCATACCAAGAGCAATACAAATTATGTAACCTGCTGCCATCCCAATTAAAATTGAGGCACTGCTTAAAAGCCCTTTGCCATAATGATTTAAAAGTAAAGTAATTAAGGTTACAGTTAACGCAATGCCTATATTTTTTAAACTCCCATAATTTTGAACTCCAGAACCTCCTGCCGCCCAATCTATTGAAACTGGCAGAAGTGTAAGTCCTATTAGGCATACAACTATTCCAGTTACAATTGGTGGGAAAAGCTTCATTATGTATTTAATAGAAAAGCTTAAAATAATTACAATAAGTGCTCCTAATATAGTGGCTCCAAATACGCCGGAAAGTCCAAATCTTTTTCCAACGGCTACAGCCGGGGCTACAAAAGTGATGTCTGTTCCCATAATACAAGCTACTCTTGCTCCAACTGGGCCAATACCCCTAGATTGTATGAAGGTAGCTATTCCAGCTACTAGAATTGCAGCACTTATTAGTGCCGTAGATGCATGGGAGTCGAGTTTTAGTGAAGATGAAATGATTATTGGGACTACAATAATTCCACCAAAAGCAGCAAAAATGTGCTGAAATCCTAATAAAATTTGAGATAATAATTTAGGTTTATCATAAACTCCATAAATTAATCCTATTTCAGATGCTTGTTCTTCTTGTCTTTTAGCTTCCATGATAGACTCCTTTTTGAAAATATAAAGTTTTAAGTACATAACTCAACTTTCACACATTAAAAACTTTGCGGCCTAAATGAATTCACAATTCACAGTTCACAATGCACAATTTCGGTAGATTTTTCTCCGCTGTGCTGCGAAAAATTTTAAATTTGAAGCTTATTGAAGCTTTGCTTCAATGGTGCTATATTTTAGATTTTCTAAAGTTTTAACGAAAGAAAATCATCCTTAATTGTGAACTGTGCATCGTGCATTGTGAATTAATTGCTTCGCAATTTTTTTAAACTGCGAAAGTTAAGAATATAAAAAATACCCCATAAAAAATGAGGTATATTTGAAAAATGTGTAAAATTTCAAATAACCTCGTAGTCTGCTTATTTAAGGTTAGCAGGTAGAAACTTTCGGACCATATTACCGAGTGTATACGAGTTATTGCTTATGTATGGTTAAAGTCACAAATAAGATTATAACACATTTCATATTAAAGTATAATGTAAAATATTCCATGGTATTAGAAGGCTAAATTATATAAATTTAATTTAATGTAATATAATTTTGATTAAAATGGAAGAATAAATTATAAAGCTGCTTTTTATCCGATGACTACCCGCACTAATACTCCCACTTTTTCAAGTGAGGGTAAAGAGCGGTTACGTCCCTGGATAACGATTTTTCCTAAAGGATAACGCCTTCTAAGTGCTGAAGCACTTAGAATCCTGTTAATAAGCATCAGATGGAGTTAAAACTCTATCTGATGTCAAGAACTCTGTTTATTATAAACTAAAAAGGGGAATTCCTATGAAAAAAAGCGTATTTTATAAATGGCTAAAAATAATAAAAAAATTGGATGATATGACTTGTAATGCTCAAATTTCAAATTGTATTATAATAGAAGAATCTTATGGAGATCTAGATGATTCTTATGTAAGGGATAAGTGTGAGTCTATTTTTTCTAAACTTTCTTATACTGAAAAAGAGGATGATGAAAATATAACTTCAAAAAATCTTTTTAATTCATTGAAATTATATGAGGAGTTTAAAGAAAACAAACTTCTTCAGGAAATAATGGATATGCCTGATATAGATCCGGATAAATACGATGGGTCCTATGAGCTTGTCAGGGAAACAGTAGAGTCCTTTTCAAGAACACCAATAGATGTTATAGATGTAAGTGATTTGGATATGCTATATTTTATGACTGTGGGTACCTGGAAAGTTAAGGTAAAATATAAAATCCAAAAAATAAAAAATAGTCATTTGCCTATAGAAGAAAAGAAAAGGCTAACAAAAATATTTAATTCTGTAATGGAGAGAGCTAGAAAACATGAATATGAAAATGTTGTAGGTGACTGGTCTGTAGGAATGTTTAGCACTGGATTTTACACATTCACTTCAAAATCAGATGAAGAGAGCGCTAGAAGATTTATATCTTTGTGTATAAAAATACATAAATCATATGATGAAAATGAAATCCTTCATATGGCTGAGGAAACCTTTAAAACTAGTATAAAAGGTATGCAAGCAGTGGAAGCTTCAGTTATTCTTCATTGCTTGAAGCCTTACATTTTCCCTATAATTAATACGGATACAATTGAAGATTACGTTTTGCTTGAAGAAAAAGGTATAATTTTTACAGATCCAAAAGAACTTACAAATTATGTTGAAAATACTAGGAAAATTAGAGAGTTTAGGGATGAAGAGTGTCTGTTTAGAAATTACAAAGTATTGGATATGAAATTACTAAGCATAGAGAGAATGAAAATAGATAAGTCCAAGTATACTGAAATTGTGCCAAATAGGGATGTTATTAATGAAGAAGATTTAGAAATACCTGCTTGTTCAAAATCTACGTATTCTAAAGAGGATTTCTTAAATGAAATATTTATGGAAGAAGGTCAGTATGATGTTATATATAATCTTTTAAGGCATAAAAAGAACATAATTCTAAAAGGTCCATCTGGTGTTGGTAAAACTTTTATAGCCCAAAAATTTGTTTATTCTATAATGGAACAAAGAGATGATGCAAGGGTTAAGATGATTCAGTTTCATGAGGGATATTCTTACGAAAATTTTGTCATAGGTTATAGACCAGAAAAGAATGGGTTTAGTCTTAAATACGGCATATTTTATCGTTTTTGCAAGCAAGCCCAAAATGATTCCAGACGGCCCTATTACTTTATAATTGATGAAATAGACAGGGGAAATCTGAGTAAGATTTTTGGGGAAGCTATCATGCTTGTTGAGGCTGATAAGAGGGGAGAAAATTATGCTATATCTCTACCTTATATTGAAAACTTATTTTATATACCAAGAAATGTTTATATTATAGGCACTATGAGTGCACGTAAAGGCAGCAGCAGAGTGTTTGATTGTGGTCTTAGAAGACGTTTTGCTTTTATTGAAATTGAACCTGCATTTAGTAATTTAAATTTTAGAAGATATATAGAAAATAAGAATGAAGAATTGGCAGACAGTATTATTGAAAAGTTTATAAAACTTAATGAAGATATTGAAAATGATCCTTCCTTAGGTGGGGATTTTCGTATAGGGCACAGCTATTTTTGTACGCCGAAGAATACATTAAGCAAAGAGGAATATAAAAGTATTATTCAATATGAAATTTTACCTCAGATTGCCGAATATTGGACTAATGAACCTTACAGAATAAAAAAGTGGATAAAAGAACTTATAAAGTAATATAGGGACTATGAAGAAAGATTTTTAATCTAAACTTCATAGTTTTTATATTTTGCGAAAAATTATTGACATAATGTATAATTAAAATTATAATAGTTAGAAACCTTACAATTAGAAATCTAACAAATAGCGGAGGTATGAAAATGAAGAATAAAACAGAAATGTACATTGGAAGAAAGATTAGTATACTTTCTAGGAGAATTCATAGAAGAATAGATAAAGAGGCATCACAGTATGGTATAACTGCTGTTCAAGCTAGAATACTCGGTTTTATATATTGTAATTCCAATAAAAAAGATATATTTCAAAGGGATATAGAAGAAGAACTTGATATTAGACGTTCCTCAGTAACCAGTGTACTCCAGCTAATGGAAAAAAACGGATACATTAGAAGGGTAAGTGTTTCTGAAGATGCAAGACTTAAGAAGATAATA
This sequence comes from Clostridium sp. AWRP, assembly GCF_004006395.2. Taxonomy (NCBI): domain Bacteria; kingdom Bacillati; phylum Bacillota; class Clostridia; order Eubacteriales; family Clostridiaceae; genus Clostridium; species Clostridium sp. AWRP. The sequence continues at coordinate 1,674,986 of NZ_CP029758.2, forward strand.
ATAACAGAAAAAGGTTTGGAAATTCAAAAAAAGGTATATGATTTCATTCTTGAAATGGAAGAATCTTTAAAGGATGAATTAAGTGATGAGGAGACAGACATATTAGTGGATTTACTTGACAGATTGTCTGAAAAAATTGGGGATGGAATATAGATTCCTGATAGTAGTTAGAAACCTAACAAGGGGAGGAACAAGGGTATGATAAGAAAGATATCAAGTTATATAGGTGAATTTAAAAGAGATTCTATTATAACACCTATATTTGTTGCTTTAGAAGCCATAATGGAGACGATTATTCCAATGTTGATGGCATTGATAATTGATAATGGTGTGGGAAAAGGAGATATAAAATATGTATGTATTGTTGGGACTATAATGCTTATGGTGTCATTTGTGTCACTTACCTGTGGTGCATTATCAGGAAAATATGCGGCTAAAGCATCTACTGGTTTTGCTAGAAACCTGCGAAGAGCAATGTACTATAATATTCAGAACTTTTCTTTTTCTAATATAGATAAATATTCTACAGCTGGTCTTATAACTAGATTGACTACAGACATAACAAACGTTCAAAATGCATTTCAAATGATAATAAGAATGCTTGTTAGAGCACCGTTTATGCTAATTTTTGCTATGGCAATGAGTTTTTATATAAATGCAAAGTTAGCACTTGTATTCTTGGGTGCCATAATTTTTTTGGGAATTATATTGTATATTATAATGACTAGAGTACATCCATATTTTGTGGAAGTTTTTAAAAAATACGATGATTTGAATGCTGGTGTACAAGAAAATTTAACTGCCATAAGGACTGTAAAAGCTTATGTAAGAGAAGAGCATGAAAAAAGCAAGTTTTATAAAGCGTCTGAAACTTTGTATAAGTACTTTATAAGGGCTGAGAAATTAATAATAATTAATGCTCCTGCAATGCAGTTTGCAGTGTATACGTGTATTTTGCTTTTGTCGTGGCTTGGAGCAAAAATGATTGTTTCAAAATCCATGACAACGGGAGAACTTATGAGCCTATTTACTTATACTGTTAATATATTAATGAGTCTTATGATTATTTCAATGGTATTTGTAATGGTAATTATGGCCAAGTCATCTGCTGAAAGAATTGTTGAGGTTTTGAACGAAAAAAGTGATTTAGCAGATCCAGAGGAACCAATTTTTAAAGTAAAAGATGGCTCAATATTCTTTAACAAAGTTGGTTTTAGTTATAATAAAAATATGGACAATCTAGTTTTGGAAAATGTAAACTTGAAAATTAATTCGGGTGAAACAATAGGTATTATAGGAGGAACAGGAAGTGGAAAATCTACTTTAGTTCAACTTATTCCAAGACTATATGATACTACATGTGGAACTGTTGAAGTTGGTGGAGTTGATGTTAGAAAATATGACATAGAGACTCTTAGGGATGAAGTTTCAATGGTGCTGCAAAAGAATGTACTGTTTTCCGGGACAATAAATCAAAATTTGAAATGGGGAAATAAAAATGCTTCTGATGAAGAAATAGTTGCTGCATGTAGACAAGCTCAAGCTGATGAATTTATAGAAAAGTTTCCTGATAAGTATGATACTTTTATTGAAGAGGGTGGTTCGAATGTATCAGGTGGGCAAAAACAAAGATTATGCATTGCAAGGGCTCTGCTAAAAAAACCAAAAATATTAATTTTAGATGATTCTACTAGTGCAGTAGATACTAAAACTGATGCTCTTATTAGAAAAGCATTTGTAGAAGCAATACCAGATACTACAAAAATTATTATTGCACAGCGTGTCTCTTCAGTTCAGGATGCAGATAGAATTATTGTATTAAATGATGGAAAAATAGATGGCTTTGGAACTCATGAGGAGTTACTAAAGACAAATGAGATATACCATGAAGTTTATGAATCTCAAGTGAAAGGGGACGATGATGACAATGGGTCAAAATAATAATATTAAACCCAGGCAAATGGGCAGACATCGTGGATATGTAAAGCCTAGCAAAAATTCTTTAAAAACATTAAAAAGATTATTAGCTTATGTTATTAAGGAATATAAGTTTTTATTCCTTATTGTATTAGTAGGTATTACCATAAGTTCTCTTGCTAATGTTGTTGGTACATTATTTTTGAGAAACTTAATTGACGATTATATAACACCTCTTTTACAAAGATCAAATCCTAATTTTGGACCGCTTTTAAAAATGATAACTACTATGGCAGTAATTTATTATGTTGGAGTTGTGTCAACATATGTATACAGTCGTGTGATGATTATAATTTCCGAAGGATCTCTTAAAAGAATAAGAGATGACATATTTTCTCATATGGAAAGCCTATCTATTAGTTTCTTTGATACACATTCTCATGGAAATTTGATGAGTATTTATACAAACGATACAGATACTTTAAGGCAGATGATTAGTCAGAGTATTCCACAGATATTAGCAGCAATTATTACTGTTGTCAGTACTTTTATCTCAATGGTATATTTAAGTTTTCCACTGGCTATAGTTGAAATTTTAATTGTAATTTTAATGATTTATGTTATCAAAAATATTGGGGGAAAAAGTGGAAAGTATTTCGGACTTCAACAAAAAGATTTAGGTATGGTAAATGGATATATAGAAGAAATGATAAATGGCCAGAAGGTTGTTAAAGTCTTTTGTCATGAAGAAGATGCAAAAATTGATTTTGATAAGTTGAATAACGAGCTTTATCACAGTTCAAATAATGCAAATAAGTATGCCAATATTTTAATGCCTATTATGGGTAACATTGGTTATATCAATTATGTATTTGTTGCTATTTTTGGTTCTATTTTAGCTATTAGTGGATTTGGCGGATTTACTCTTGGAGGAATTGCAGCGTTTTTACAATTGACGAGAACATTTAGTGCTACAATTAATCAAATGTCTCAGCAGTTTAATTTTGTTATAATGGCACTAGCAGGAGCTGAACGTATATTCAGACTTCTTGATGAAAAGCCAGAAGCGGATGAAGGCTATGTATCCTTGGTTAATGCAAAAGAAAATGAAAAAGGAGAATTAGTAGAAACTGAAAAACATACAGGAATTTGGGCATGGAAACATCCCCATCATGACGGCACGCTTACTTATACGAAACTTCTTGGAGAGGTAGTATTTGATGATGTGGATTTTGGATATACTGATGAGAAAGTTATACTGCATAATATAAAGCTTTATGCAAAACCGGGACAAAAAGTAGCCTTTGTAGGTGCTACGGGTGCAGGAAAGACTACTATTACTAATTTAATTAACCGTTTCTATGATATTCAGGATGGGAAAATTAGATATGATGGCATTAATATTAACAAAATCAAGAAGGATGATTTAAGAAGATCTCTTGGAATTGTACTGCAGGATCCTCATCTGTTTACAGGAACAGTTGCAGATAACATTAGGTATGGAAAATTAGATGCATCACAGGAAGAAGTAATTGCAGCATCAAAGCTTGCAAATGCAGATGGATTTATAAAACATTTACCAAATGGATATGATACTGTTATTACTGGAGATGGTGGAAACCTGTCACAAGGACAAAGGCAGCTATTAACTATTGCTAGAGCTGCTATTGCAGATCCACCGGTTTTAATACTTGATGAAGCTACATCCAGCATTGATACAAGAACAGAAGCTATTGTTCAAGAGGGAATGGATAAGCTTATGAAAGGAAGGACGGTATTTGTAATTGCTCACAGGCTTTCAACGGTTAAAAACTCAGATGTAATTATGGTGCTGGAACAAGGCAGAATCATTGAAAGAGGAAGTCACCATGATTTGATTGAGCAAAGAGGGAAATATTATCAGTTGTATACAGGAGCCTTTGAACTGTCATAATTTTTAAACAAAGAGTAAATTTATATTGTGTATGTTTTTTATAATCTTCAGCTCGTTAAATATTTTGATAAGACTAATCAAAATATTTAACGAACTTTACTTATACACTTCTGAAGGAAATAGTAATTTACTTGCAAAATATAATAGGAGTTGATGAATAAAATTATACTAGATTTGCTGGTAGATTTGGATTTATTTGTAGTAAAAAGTAAATATATTGCAAGTTAATTCATAAAAGTATATAATTACTTCTATGATATATTTAAATATAAAAATTTCATGAAGTTAAATAAATGATATGGAGATATAATTAATTATTATTTGGAGGTGATTGATATTTCTTTTAGACCTGTATCTAGTAAAAAACTATATTTACAAATTTATAATCAAATTCTTTCAGAAATTCAATCAGGTTCGTTTAAAGTGGGCGATAAATTACCAACTGAAAGAGAATTATGTGCACAGTTCCAAGTGAGTCGCGCGCCTATTAGACAAGCACTTAGTGCATTGGAATTAAATGGAATTATATATTCCCGTCAGGGAGAGGGAGTTTATGTTAAAAGTATTCAATTATTAAATGATGATTCTAAATCGAAGGCATTAGTGGAAGCTGCATCACCTGAAGACATTGTAGAAGCAAGAATGTCTATAGAGCCGTTTGTTGCAAAATATGCTGCTATGAGAGCTACAGATGAAGATATTAAAAAGATAGATCTGACTTTAGGTAAAATGGAAAAGGAAACAGCTGAAGGCATATTTTTGTCAGAAACAGATGATGAATTGCATAATGACATAGCAAGAGCTTCTCATAATGATCTATTTATAAAATTTATGATGGATATAAGTGTTTCAAAACAGCAGCAGGGTTTGTGGAAATTTATTCAAGATAAAACGTTTAATCGTCCTGAATATAGAGATGCTAATTTTAATGAGCATAAATCTATTATAGAGTCGATTAGAGATCATAATGCCAAAGAAGCTATGAAGAGAATGAATAATCATATGAAGAATTTGTATGATAGGTATTGGAGAGAGTAAAATCGATATTTATATAATTTAAAGGCAGCTAATAAGAAGCTGTCTTAATTTATTCCCAATTTTCACATTTGAGTTTTCTGTTTAGAATAAATTTTCAAAAAAATCTATAAATTTTTAAAATTTATATTGATAAGTACTTAGGTTGGTGCTAGAAGGTGGATTTGTAGAATAATGCTTTCCTGGGGAATTGTTTCTTCCTTGATGATTTTTGTTAAAACACCTGTACAATTTTATATAGTACGATTTGCTTTAGGCATGGTCTTTCTGGATGGCAGTGGCTAATAAAAGTTACAACAGAAGAAAAGCTTAAGAAAGAGGAAACAAAACGATATACTTTTTTACAGGCATTAGGTGACCGTGACGTCTTGGTGTTATCCCTAGGATATTTTTGCTGAATTTTTGAACCATATGCGGTAGGATATATTAAAGGAGCGACACAATCTTATAATGCTAGTATGTGGCTTTTGGCAATTAGTGCTTTTATAGTTACCTTTATGATAAAGCAGTCAGGAAAAGCACAGGATGAAAAAGATATAGTGTAATATGTCTGTATATAAAAATTTATAAAGTATAAATTACTTATTTGAAAATAAATAGTAATATGTTATAATAATCATTGACTAGTAAAATAAAAATATCCAATATTACTATATCATAAAATGAATTTTATGTCAAGCACTTTATTTCTATTTCTAGGAGGGAAAATGATGAATTTACCTGAAATATTTAATTCACTTAGTAAGTTACAGGAATCAAACAGTATAAATGAAATTTCTAAATTAAATGATGACCTTAAAACACACAATCTTGCTCTTAGTGCTAAAGATGCAAAAGATATAATAAAGACCAGAAAAAGTGTATTAAAAGCTCAAGGAAGGATTGAGTTAAATTTAGATGTGATGAAATCTATTATAAAGGAGCTTGGAAAATCTTCTTATGTAAATCAGGACAATTTAGTTGAAACGATTAGTGATATGTATGAAGTATTTCATTATGTGAAAAATTCTACGTCAGATTTTTTATGTGATGATGAAATATTAAAAACTATAATGTTTTTTTACAATACAGTTTATGGGGGTTCAATGGAACTTATAAAAGGCAAAGGTATTTCTAAAATTGTAGATAATTTTAGAAATGGTAAAGATATTGATGACATAAAGAAAGAGGAGGGCAATGAATAGTGAAAGAATTTATTAAAAGTAGAAACACAGATGCACTATATATTTTCCAAAATCTAATAGTAAGATACACAAAAGGTAAAAGCGGTTCCATAAAAGAGGATACAGCAGTTCGTATTTTGAATTCAATTTACTATGCAATAAATGCCTACATTAAAGGTTCGACAAATTCCAGTAAAGGATTTTCTTTGATGGTTCAAGATGATATAGTTAAAATGTATGAAAGTGGACTTGAAATCCTTAAAAAATCTGTGTTAGAGTGCAAAGAACTTTATGGAGAAGTAAAAGAAAACAAACTTCATATTCCAAATGAAATATATAACTATACGATAGATACTGCGTTGACTTGCTTCTTTGAAAGCTATGATATAATTTTTGCAGCACAGGATGTAACATGTACTATGGATTATCCCCTTGTATTTGATAATATGAATATAAAAGGCATTTATTATATAAAACAATATCTTGAAAAATTGAAGATTGAAACTGAATTTTGTAATTTTTTTATGCAGAAAGATATTAGAAAATTACTTAGAGATTATGGTAAAAAGTATAAAATAAATATTATAAAAGCCCCAATAAATGTCTTTGAAATACTTATTAATCAGTCTGTTTTTGTAGTTTTATCAGAAAGTAGTAAAGAAAAACTTACAATATCAATGGATGAATTTAAAAGAATAAGTGAAAGGCTTTTAGGAAAAAGCAAAGAGGAGATATCTTTAATTGTAAACAGAGCTTTTAGTAAAATTATTTCTAAGTTTAATATTAAGAACTTGAAACTTATAGTCTATATAAAAAAGTATGAGAATTCATTTAAAACTAGGTTTTTGATTTCCTGCAGTAGCGGTAATCTTTATAATATGGTTGTTATAGATAAAGAAGATAATGAAGAAAATTATGTTGCCTTTAAAAAAGGCAGGAAAATGGATAACTATGCATTTAGTTGTGTTGTGGATGAGATTACAAAATGCGAAAATGTTAAAGACAAGCTTGAAATTATAAGTGAAAATGTACATTCTCTTGAAGATTACATGGATATTTTGAATTTGGAGTGTTTATTTGGTGATGAATATAAAGAGGCGTTTCAATCACTGGATGATATGTCTCTTGCTGTACTTGGTAAAAATGTATTTTATGATGATTTGAGGTGTAATTCTTTTAGTATCTCTACAGAAAGGCTGCTTTTATATAATGATACTTTGGAATATGAATGGCAGAAGTATTACATTGATTTTTTACTAGAACTAAAAGAAGAAAGAATAAAAGTCATAGAAAAGACAATTATGGATATTGATGCGGAAGAAGAACTGTAATTAAAATGTATGGAGGATTTTAGTTTTGAAAATAAATAGGCTTATTGCAATTGTTGTCATGCTTTTAAATAGAAAGAAAATATCTGCAGGAGAGTTGGCTGAAAAATTTGAGGTCTCTGTAAGAACCATCTACAGGGATATTGAAGCAATTAACATGTCTGGGATTCCAATAGCATCTCAGTCCGGAAATAATGGGGGCTTTTATATTGTGGATAATTATAAAATCAACCATCAGTTTTTAACATTGGATGACATGATTTCCATAGTAGAAGCTTTGAGAAACATAAATGAAGTTTTAAATGATAAAAACGTGGATTTAGCTATTGAAAAAGTAAAAAATATAGTGCCGGATGAAAAAAAGAGTGATTTCAATTTGCATTTTAAACAAATATTTATAGATACTTTGCCCTGGGGCTTTAAAAAATCTAGTGAAGAAAATAAAAAATATAATATGATATATGAGGCTTTAGAGAACAAGAAGTGTATGACTTTTAACTATAGAAATGCAAAAAGTGAGTATATTTTGAGGAAGGTAGAACCTATAACTCTTGTTTTTAAAGGTTTTGGGTGGTATTTATTTTCTTTTTGCAATATAAGACAGGACTACAGGATATTTAAACTCTCTAGAATGGATACTTTGAGTGTTTTAAATGAAGATATTCATAAAGGTAGAATTCCCTATGAAAAATATTTAAGCATGAATAAAGTTGAGAAACTTCCTACAGAACTTACTCTTAAATTTTCAGAAAAAGTTAGATATAGGGTAGAAGATTCTTTTGATAAGGATGAAATCATATTTCAAGAAGATGGAAGTATCATAGTAAATACTAAATTTTTGGAGGATGAATGGATCTATTCCATGATACTTGGCTATGGGGAATATGTGGAAGTAATAAAACCTCTTCATGTAAGAGAGATTATAAAAAATAGGTGCAAAAAAATGAATGCTATTTATCAAAAACAAAATTAAACCTGACATAATGCTGTCAAAGCTTCCCTGTATAATAAAATTATCAATTAACCTATAGGGAGGAGAATATTATATGAAACAAAAATATTGTCAAAGTTGTGGAATGCCAATGAGTGAGGAACTTTATGGTACTGAAAAGAATAATAAAAAAAATCAGGAATATTGTATTTACTGTTATGAAAATGGAGATTTTAAACAACCGGATTTAACTATGGAACAGATGATTGAGGCTTCTGTACCTTTTATGGTTCAAAAGGGAATGAAGGAAAGTGAAGCAAGGGGCCTTATGGCAAACTGTCTTCCTAATTTGAAAAGGTGGAGAAAGAGCAAAATAACTTGTAAAACAGTTAAAAAGGATCAAATTATATTGGTTGGAAAAGAAATAAGGACTACTAATGAAAATGGCAAATGCAAGGCTGTAATTGAAAAACTTTGGACAGAATTTAGCCAGCAAAAGCTTGAAGATAAAATACCCAATAAGCTTAAGAATGGTGAAATCCTAGGATTATATAGTGATTATGAAAATAAAGAATTTGGACATTATTCTTATATGGTTGGACTTCAAGTAAAAGATCCAAGTAACATACCTGATGGTATGACATATAAAGTAATTCCGGCATCTAAATATTATGTGGTAACAGCAAAGGGGAAAATGCCGGAAAGCATTGGAGAAGCCTGGGGATATATATGGAATGCTGATATTGAAAGAACATATACAGGAGATTTTGAGATTTATGATGAGAGATATGATGGGAGTGAAAATTCCGAAGTGGATATATATGTGGCTGTAAAGTAAGCCATTAAAATTTTTCACTCACTCCAACTTGATCAAAATCTTCCTTTAATGCCTTATTTAAAAAGTAAAAAGAGGTTAAAACAGCGGAGGCATCAGTTATAGGATAGGCAGCCCAGGCACCTTTTATACCAAAAAGCTGAACAAGTAGTATGGCTAAAGGGATAAACACTATGATCTCTCTATATATTGAAAGTAAGAAACTTTTTTTAGCTTCACCAATTGCCTGATAATAGTTTATTACTACATAATATATTCCTGTTAAAGGAATTAGAGATATGCATAATCTGAATGCTTTAACTGTTTTATTTAAAAGGGCAGTATCGTTTAAGAAAAAGCCTATGATATAATTTGGAAATAACATAAAGATTGACCAAAGTGCAAAAGAGGTTATTAGAACTACTTTAATTGAAGTATTTAAAACCTTTTTGACTTTATCATAGTTTTCAGCACCAAAATTATAAGCAACTATAGGCTGCATTGCAGAACTTATGCCTATTATGGTTACAAATAGAAACATAGAAATTTTAGTTATTACTCCTACCATGACAATGGCAGATTCTCCGCCCTCAGTATAAAGAAGGTTGTTTAGAACTACAGTAACTAAGGCATCTTCAATTTCTATTATGAAGGTGGAGAATCCAACGGTCATTATGCCCCATATAATTTCTTTTGTAACTGAATTGTGAATGGAACTTATTGAAAATTCCATATGAAATTCCTTTATGATATTTTTAAACTTGTAAAATGCAAAGGTAAAGGCAGTTATTTGAGACAATACAGTAGCTATAGCAGCACCTTCTATTTTAAAGTGCAATTTAACTATTAATATATAGTTGATTAAAATATTTAAAGTAACACCTATTAAATTAGTATATAGGAGGGCTTTTGTCCTTTTTAGAGAAATCATAATATAACAGGCAACTACTGATAATGACTGGAAAACACCTCCTAAAAGCAGTATAGATACATATTTGTTAACTAGAGGATAAGTTAGATTGTCTGCACCTAATACATAAAAGATTGGCCTTCTAAATATAAAAATAATTAATGAAACTATTGTAAGTGATATTAGAACCAAACTAAAAGAAGTAAATACTATTTTTTTAAATTCTGAATAATTCTTTTCACCTAAACTTCTAGCGGCATAAGTGGAAGCTCCTACAGCTATCAAAAGCCCAAGGGCTACTAATAATTTTTGAATTGGAAATGCTATAGTAATAGCTGCTAGTGTAGTAACTCCTATGTAGTGCCCCACATATACCGTGTCTACAATATTGTAAAGCTCAGATACCAAAAGTGCGAACACAGAAGGTATGGCAAATTTTAAAAGTAATTTTCTTATTTTACCTTGTTTAAGAGTATTATTTTCAATTTCCATAAATTTCACCTCAATAAGTTAAGCTATTAAAAAGTAGGCTTAACTTTTTTCTATAGTTAAATTATAATGCTTTTTGGCAAAATTTACATTCACTTAAAGGTTTATAAAAGAGTACTATGTCGTTATGCTGCAAAAATAGTCACATTATTGAAATAGCATAATAACACCTGTTTTAAGGTATTATTAGACCTCTTTTATTAGAATCAATAGAGCACCATAACCATTAAGTTTAGTTCGTATGTTAAATACAGTACTTTTTTTAAAGCTTTTAAAATGTATACTTGGAAAAGAGGCTTTGTGAAGAATCTGTTTTTCCTCTTTGCTTAGTCTTTTGGGCTTCCCCATATCAAGCCAGTAGTTATATGAGGAACCGGATTTTTCGTTTATTTCATAAGTAATCATTTTTATAGATGAAGGTATGTTTACTATATTTATTGAAAGCTTTTGTACAGCAGCATTTTTGGCAGCCCTAAGTTTTGAAAAATTCTCAAAAGGAATCAGTTTATTTATATTGTCATGGTGGTTGTAGAGCAAAATTTGATACTCATTATTGGATTTTGTAACTATATATCCTTTGTCTTTAGCAACTAAAGTGTCTCCAAGTTTATTCAGCAAGTAATAGGCATAATAAGAAGGCTTTTTTATTCCCTTGTCGTTTATAAGTCCTGGGTATCCAAAAAACACTTCATTAGTTAAGTTAATCTGTTTATCTAACACATCAAAGGCTCTTAAAAAGTTTAGGGAATTTGTATTGTTTACTACATTATGTATAATATAGGGCAGCATATATGTGGTATCGTAGATAAAATCTATGCTGTCTTTTGCAAAAAATACATCTTTAATTATTTCAAGTTTATATTCTGTAGATAAAAGTTCTGTTACTTTATTTACAACAGCAGGTTTTAGAGTAGAGTCAAATTGAAATTTAAAGGAATCTAAGTTTAAACTACCTAAGTCATTAAAATAGTTTAAGAAAGACTTTATAGCTAATAAAAAGCTTGAAGTAGAAAAGCCCGTATCATTTAAGACTATAATAGGTTTTATATTAAGTGTATCTAAAAATTCAAGTACATCCCGAGCTCTATTCCAATTATAGAACTTAGACTCTGGAAATATACACATATCTTCGCTGAAAATATTTAAAAGTCTGGCATAGGTAAAACCTATTTCTTCCTGAAGAACTTCTAATATATCTTTGTTATCTTCCAGAAGAAGTTCAAAGGCATCTCCTATATTTAATATATCTTTAAAATTTTTACTGAACTTTCCAAGGTCATCTCCCATATTTATATTTATCTTTGTTATTTTATCCTCATAATTGAATCTGTCATAGTCTTCCAAATAATGTATTAGGTACTGAAGGCTTTCTCCTAGATTAAAAAATTCAATAATTTTTTGTTCCTCAAAAGTCTCATCACTCATTTTAAATTTTTTCCTATATTGAAGGGGAGTGTAGTTATATTGAATTTTAAAATGTTTGTTAAAGTACCTGGTATGAGAAAATCCTACTTCTTCTGAAATCTCAGATATAGTTTTATCTGTATCCAAAAGAAGCTTTAGGGCTTCTTCAACTCTATTTGAATTCAATAAATCTGTAAAGCTGTATCCTGTGACATCCTTTATGCCATGGGATAAGTAGTCAGTACTTAAAAATTCTTTTTTTGCAATATCCTGTAGTGTTATATTATCATTATAATTATTAAGTATGTATTTGGAAATTCTATGATATCTTTCAAGCTGTTCTTCTTTTTCCTTTAAATCTTCATTTTCATACATTAAATAATGAAAATTGTTTATGAGATGATAGAGAAGATCTATAAGAATGGTTTCTATTTCTTCATCGTAGTTATCCTGTTTTTGAATTAATTCACAGGCTATTTTAGCTAAAAAGGTTCTTAAAATATCATATTCTTCACTTTCTTGAGCCCTGTCATCTGTGGTATTGGTAAAGAAAAACATGTTTTCAATATCACTGTAGTACTTTTCAAAAAAATAAGGATCTATATGAAATACTAAGACTCTATTATGTGCATCACTGCTTACAATACTGTGAGTTTCATCTATATTTACTATTTCTATGTCTTTTTCTATGAGTTCATATTTGTCAGATTCTATAGTGATGTAAAGAGTGCCCTTTAAGACATAAAGTATTTCTATTGAATTATGCCAGTGGAGAGGATAATTCATTATATTTGCTAAATTTATTGAAACAGGTATATTTGAAGTATAATTTATATATTTTCTCCTCATATATTGAACTCCTTTCTTCTTTAGGAAAAAGAAGGACCAAGCTCTAGCAATATTTTTTAAAATTATAACCAGTATAATATATGAAAAAAGTTTTTTCAAGCAAGTGGAAATTTACTTATTAAAAAGAGTATAATTATTTTACAATCATATATAGGTTAAGAGGAGGGTTTAAATGGAAAAGAAACAATATGTCTGCCCCAAATGTGGCAGCACAGAATATGAATCAGATCAATTTCAGGCAACAGGAGGAAATTTCTCAAAGATATTTGATGTACAGAATAAGAAATTTATTACTATTAGCTGTAAAAAATGTGGGTATACAGAATTGTACAAGGCACAGTCTTCATCTGGATGGAATATTTTAGATTTTCTCATAGGAAATTAACTTATAATATATGTGAAAGGAAGATATCATTATGAATGAAGTTTTACAAAATATTTTAACAAGAAGAAGTATAAGAAAGTTCAAAGAAGAACAAATAAAAGACGAAGAATTAGAATTGATTTTAAAAGCTGGAGTGTATGCACCAAGCGGTATGAACAAACAAACTTGGCAGTTTACAGTTGTTCAAAGTAGAGAGAAAATGGAGCTGCTTGCAAAAGTAGTTAAAAAAGCATTAGGTATAGACGCTGTATATAATTTTTATGCACCTCCAACTTTAATTATGCTGTCCAATGAGAAGGAAAATGTAAATGGACTTGCTGATTGTGCTTGTGCTCTTGAAAATATATTTTTAATGGCAAATTCACTAGGGATAGGTTCCTGCTGGATCAATCAATTAAGAACTATTTGTGATGAAAAAGAAGTAAGGGAAGTACTGAGTAGTTTTGGAATACCTGAAAATCATATTGTTTGGGGAATGGCGTCAATTGGATATCCTGAAAGCGTATCAAAAGCACATGAGAGAAAAGATGGAGTTATTAAATTTGTAAAATAACATAGAGTTTCTAAATTGAAAGTTAACATATACAATAGCATATAATGACAAATTTCATCACTATAAAAACTTTTAATAAGTCTAAAGCTCGGTATTTTGAAAATCTAAGAAGCTTAGCTAAACTCGTACCTCAGACATATCTAAGCTCCTAAGATTTTCTAAAATACCTCGCTAAGACTTATGGAAAAGTTTTTAAATTTGATTTCAATTTTGTCATTATATTTTATGTATAAGTTTAAATTTCAATTAGAAATCTTGTATAGATAGTTAACTCTACAATTAAATTTATCCAAATTGCAACTTGATTTAAATGCTAAAGTTATAAATTGAATCGAGACTTGTATAAGCAACTTTGGACAATTATGGATTTAGTTTTAAATTTTATCCGATGACTATCTGCTCTAATATTTCCACTTCTCCAAGTGGCAGTAAAGAGCAGCTACGTCATGGGTAATGATTTCTAAGCTTTTTGTAGTAGTTTACTGTTTTTATATTTCATAAAACCAATTTTGAAAGAGTATAGAGCAAGTCCTACTGGTAACCAAAATGCACCAAACCTAAGCTCATTTCCCAAATAAGGAAGCATAAGATCCCAGCCTAATCCTTTTAGATTTAACATTTTTAATGCTACAGTCATATGTCTGAATGGCCATAGGCTATTAAGAATCTCTGGCATTCCACTTGGCAGTAGATAATCTGGCATTATAATACCACAGGTTAGAAATATGACTATATTTATCAAATTAAAAAATAGTACAAAATGGCCAAGGTTATCCATAAATGATGTTAAAACTAATCCCATAGCTGTAAGGTTAATAAAGAATAGAGACATTAAAACAATATATATTAATATATCACCACGAAGAGGTACACAGAATAATTTATCAACAATACATAAGCAAGTGAAAATTACTATAATACATATAGTAGAATATAGAAATAGTCTTCCTGTAAGACCAAGTACAGCTTTTACACCTTCTTTTGAACGCATTTTAATATTTGCAAATTGCTCTTTCTTCTTCATTAAAGCAGGTACTAAAAGTACTGGTACAAAAAAACCTTGATTAACTAAAGGTATCAAAGTATAAATTAAATATCTAAGATAACTACTTTGGGGCTCATACAGTACGCGTTCAACATAAGAAAAGTTTAAAGCAGTTTGCTTAGATAGGTATGGAACCATACCATTTCCTTGAAGAATGTTTATTTGAGCACCAGCATTTATCGTACCTAAAACCTGACTAGCATATGATAAAATATTTGCTAGTATGGGAAGATCAGTTCCATCTATTATCAATAAGGCATTAGGTGATTTTGCTAAACTTACATCTTTTTCAAAATGCTTAGGTATTATTATACCTCCATTTACCCTACGATCTTTTATTGCTTTTTCAAGTTCAGTATCCGAATTTGCATAATAATTAACATTTAAACCTGGGCTAATTTTAAGCTGTTGTACAATAGTTCTTGACAAATGTGAATTGTCTCTATCAACTACACCGAAGGGAAGATGCTCTATATAAGGATTAGACATGGCATAGCCAAAAATAAGTGTTGCTATAATAGTAAGTATAATAGTCTTAAGTAGAGAGCTTCTTTCTTCCTTTAATATTTTAAAAAGACTCTTCATTATGTTATCACCTCTTCATTTTGACTATTAATGATACTATTTTTCTCATTTATTCTAATATTTCTAAG
Source organism: Clostridium sp. AWRP (assembly GCF_004006395.2). Classification (NCBI taxonomy): domain Bacteria; kingdom Bacillati; phylum Bacillota; class Clostridia; order Eubacteriales; family Clostridiaceae; genus Clostridium; species Clostridium sp. AWRP. The sequence continues at coordinate 1,690,395 of NZ_CP029758.2, forward strand.
CCTTTTAGCTTCTTTTATTTTATATAAAAGGAAAGTAACCATCCACATAAAAATCATAAATTTAGTAAGCCAGAATATATTAGATAAGTTATCTTGAAAACTTATGCCTATAAGTGATAAATCTCTTAGAGGTATGGCATAGTAGTAAAATGGAATATATTTAGCTATTATAGGAGCAATATCAGGCATAGCTACAGTTGGAAATGTGTATCCAACTAAAAATAAACTTATAGCTATTGGACCTGCTAAACCTACTGCATTTATCTTGTTTCCATTAAACAAGATACTTAGTAGTACTCCCACAAATGTCATTCCAATACAAAATAGAATAGTTAACATAACGCCTGCTTCAACAGAACCCCTATAAGGTAAGCCAAAATATTTGCAAAAAATTTCTAGAATAATAAAAATTGAAATTGATGCTAGAAGTCCAACCATAATACCTTTAAGCCACATCTTTTTATAGCTATTACCTTTGTTTATTAATAAAATTACAACTATAATCATTCCAACCTGAATAGTATTGATTGAAAATCCTGAAATAAAAAAATTGAACATATTTTGAGTAGGATTTCCTATAAGCCTATAATTGAAACTTATTGGATTGATATAATTTGCAGCTGCTTTTGGCATTAATCCAAGCTTTCCCTCTGCTACATTTATTAAATATGACGATTTAATGGTGCCTAGAATTTGTGCAATTTTTGTTTTACTAGAAGAAGTCATGGCCATTTGTGTCCCATCATAAACAACCATAATTTTGGGATTCTTCCCGTCAGTTAGATCCTTTGAAAAATTTTTAGGAATAATAAATCCTACAGCTACGTCTTGTTTGTCTATTAAATCTTTAACATCATTATCAATCTGACTATATGCAACTATATTAAATGTTGAATTTGTCCGTATTTCCCTAACAAAAGATTGGGATGATAAAGAGTTATCATGATTTACAATAATAGTTGGAATTTGGCTAAGCGAATGAGCACTAAATTCAAGTGCTAAAACAATGGCCCCTCCAATGCCAATTATAAAAAGCATTAAGATAGGAGTTATCACATACTTAAATCTTGATATTTTTTCTTTCATAATAATCATCACTTCTTTCCAAAATCAACAAAGGTTGTCATTCCAGCATGAAGTGGTTTATTCATATCAATTAATTCAACTTTAACTCCATAGGATAATATATCAAACTCCCCGTTATCATTTGTTGCCCTTTTAACTGCAAAATCAGCATCCTTATTAATTCTAACTATTTTACCTTTAAATTTTTGATTAGGATAAGCAGAAATTTTCACAGGCACTTCTTCATTTAATTTCACTTTTGAAAGATCTGTTTCTTTTATATTACATTCAACCCAGGGTGCAGTTGTATTTGTCATTACTAGAAGAGGCATTCCTGTAGATACTAGTTCACCAACCTCTACATTTAATTGATTTACAATTCCATCTGATGGTGCTGTTATTGTTGTATCAGCTATGTAACTTTGTACTTCATCTTGCCCACCTTCAGCTTGTTTAATTTGAGCTTGATATCCCTGTATTGTTGCATCTGCTTGATTTACTTGTGCCTGTAATGCTGCTATATCTTCAGGTCTTGCTCCATCTTTGACAACATTATATTGATTTTGTGCTACATCCATAGATGTTTGAGCCTTATCTAAATCTTCTTTAGCTGCATAGCCTTTACTATATAATGCATTTATCCTATCGTATGTAGATTTTGCTAAATCATATTGAGATTTAGCTTCATCAATTTCCTCCGGTCTTGCTCCATTTTGAGCCTTCTGAAGCTGTGCTTGTGCTGATGATTTTGCTGCTTGTGCTGCTTTCATTTGTTCAGTAGCTGCATCGATTTGAGCTTTTGATTGAGCTTCCTTTGCAACTAGCGAACTATTGTCTATAGTTATTAAAACTTGTCCATTTTTTATGGTGTCACCCTCAGCTACTTTTATAGCTGTTATTTTTCCTGCAGCTTTAGAATTTATATTTATTTCTTTAGTTTCTATGTCTCCTTGAACAATTAAGTGGTCGCTTTGTTGTTTTACTATTTTATCTCCTGTTAAAGCAACATTCTTAGTACAACCTGCAAACAAACCTGTTGTAATTGTTAGAGCTAATAATAATGCGATTTTTCTCCTTTTCATGGGAATCCTCCTAAATCAAATAATATGTTTACTTATAAGATGTTAAACGCTGTCTGATTTTTACAAGTGATTCGTATAGAATTTGCATTTGTTCTTCTGGTAAAACACCAAATAAAGAAGCTATAAAACTTTCTTTATCTGGTAATATATCAACTAAAATATCTTTACCTTCCTCTGTTATAACTACTTTTGTATACCTCCTATCATTTTTATTTTCCTGACGCATAACAATTCCTTTTGATGTCATTCTATCAATTAAAGTTGTTACACTAGGCTTTTTTACTCCTAATTTTTTACTAAGAGTAGAGGAAGTAGTTCCTTCATCACCGCATAAATATAGGTAATATAGAACTTTGAATTGTACTTGTGTTAGTTTAAATCTTTTATAACATTCTTCACTAAATCTATCTATTATTTCTGATACTTTAACTATCTCATTAGCTACCTCAAAAGTTAATTCCATTGGATTAATCTTAATCAAATCAGTATCTTTTTTGTTCATAAACAACACTCCTAAAATAGTTTTTTATATTATTCTGCTAACACTATTAACTTAATATACTAATAGTTAGCATAAGTAATAGTTAACATAAATAATAGTTAGTATAGTTAATAATTAACCATACTAACTATTATACACATTATTATATTAGTTTCAATATCAATAATTGAAAATTATTATTAATAATTTGTAACATTTAGTTTTAGTTCAGCAAGATGTGTGTTACCTGGAAAATTTTATATTTCAAGTTTGTTATTTTAAACAACTTTACATGTAAAAAATGTTATTTAATAACAAAAATGTATTAAAAATGTTACACAAGTGGAATATTTATATTGAAAATATCATACAAATACTTACATAAAAGTAAAGTGATTATTTAACAATTTTAAAGCTATGACATGTTTGTGGAGGTGTGTTCATATGTCAAAATATAAAGCAATGACTAATGAAACTGCAGCAGCATATGTAAAAAAATTAGATTTAGGGATTTTTGACAAAGATGCTCATTTAACAGCTAAGGAAATAGGAGACGGAAATTTAAACTTAGTGTTTAGAGTAAAAGACAGTATTAGCGGAAAATCCGTAATTATGAAACAAGCTCTTCCTTATTTAAGAGTAGCAGGAGAAGGGTGGAAGCTAACTTTAGATAGAAATAGAATAGAAGCGGAAGCTATGATTGAGCAGAATAAAGCGTGTCCTAATTCTGTACCAAAGGTATATTATCATGATGATACTTATGCATTATCCATAATAGAAGATTTAGGAGATATGGACATGTTTAGAGAAGGTCTTATGAATATGAAAAGGTATATTGAATTTCCTAAACAAGTTGGTGAATTTTTAGCTAAAAACTTATTTTATACTTCAGATTTTGGAATGGGACCAATAAAAAAGAAGGAGCAATTGTCAAAATTTATTAGTCCAGAATTATGTGATATAACAGAAAGGTTAGTACTTACAGATCCATATATGGATGCCAGATCAAATGATATAAATCCATATATAATGAAAGATGCAAAAAAAATATGGAAGAGAAAGGATATAGCGTTAGAAACTACAAAATTAAAAAATATTTTTATGACTAAGGCAGAAGCACTTTTACATGGAGATTTGCATACAGGTTCTATTTTTATAACAGAAAAAAGCATGAGAATATTTGATACGGAATTTGCTTTTTATGGACCTTATGGATATGATATTGGACTTCTTTTTGCAAACTTTATATTAAACTATGTGTCCTGGGAAGGAAGAGGTGATAAAACTAAACTGGAAATAGAGGATTATAGAAAGTATTTATTGGATTCTATTGAGGAAATATGGGTAGAATTTCAAAAGAATTTCAAAGAAATTTGGGATAAGGACTCTGAGGAGATAAGTACTAAAGTCCCAGGATATAAGGAGTATTATATAAATAATTTATTACACGAAACTATTGGTTTTGCTTCTTGTGAAATAATGAGAAGAATTTTGGGTATGGCTCATGTTCCTGATCTTGACTCTATAAGGGACCTAAAGGAAAGAGCAAAGGCACAGAGATTGGGTTTGGCTGTAGGAGAGAAAATGATTTTAAAGAGAAATGAAATTGATAATATAAAAGGTTTAACAAATCTTATAAAACAGATAAATAACAAATAGGGAGTGAATAAAATGAAAGGATTACTTGCAATTAAGTGGGATGATTCAAGAGATAAACTTGTACTTTTAGATCAAACTAAATTACCTAATGAAATAGAGTATATAGAATATGATACTGTTCGTGGAGTTTGGAATGCAATACATGACATGATAGTGAGGGGGGCTCCAGCTATAGGCGTTACGGCAGCATATGGATTGTATTTTGGGATTAAGAATGTGTCTGAAGATAATTTCCCCAATTTTCAAAGAGTTATGAAAGAACAAAGCAATTATTTAAATACCAGTAGACCTACCGCAGTTAACTTATCCTGGGCATTAAAAGTTATGGAGAAAAAAGCGGAAGAAAATAAGGATAAGCCTATAAAGGTTATAAAAAATATATTAAGGGAAGAAGCAAAGAGAATACATGAAGAGGATATAGCCATATGTAGAAAGATAGGAGAAAACTTAATTACTTTCTTAAAGGATGGTATGGGAATACTAACTCATTGTAATGCAGGTCAGTTGGCTACTTCTAAATATGGTACAGCAACTTCCCCAATGTATCTTGCCAAGGAAAAAGGGTGGCATTTGAAGATATATTCTGATGAAACAAGGCCAAGACTTCAAGGGTCAACTCTTACAGCATTGGAATTATATGAAGCAGGAATAGATGTAACTACAATAACAGATAATATGGCGGCTGTAGTTATGTCTCAAGGTAAAATAGATGCAGTAATAGTAGGCTGTGACAGAATTGCAGCTAACGGAGATACTGCCAATAAGATAGGCACTATGGGAGTATCTATTTTGGCAAAATATTTTAAAATACCAATGTACATTGCAGCACCTACTCCAAGCATTGATTTAAATACTAAAACAGGTAAGGAAATACCTATTGAAGAAAGAGATTCTAAAGAAGTTACGTGCAGATTTGGAGTTTGGACTGCACCTAAAGGTGTAAAAGTTTACAACCCTAGCTTTGATGTAACTCCACATGAAAATATAACAGCTATAGTAACGGAAAAGGGAGTAGTTTATCCTCCTTATGAAGAAAATTTAAATAAAATTTTAAAGTATAGAAAATAGATGTAGGAGGGAATTGTTTATGGGGAAACCACTTTGATTTTAAAAACAAAAACTAGTAAAGAAAGGTGAGAGAATGGACAGAGAAACCTATTTAAGAGCACAAATAGTGGAAACAGGAAAAAGGCTGCAGCAGAGATTTTTTGTAGCATCAAATGATGGTAATATCAGTGTGAAATTAGAAGATAATATAATACTTATAACGCCAACTGGAGTGAATAAAGGAGAAGTTTGTTCAGATCAAATTGTGAAAGTGGATTTAGATGGAAATGTAATTGAAGGTCATATGAAAGTAACTTCAGAAATAAAAATGCATTTGATTGTATATAAAATGAGGAATGATATAAAAGCCGTTGTACATGCGCATCCACCAGCAGCTACAGCTTTTGCAGTTTCTGGTGAAAAATTAGATGAACCTACAATTCTTCCTGAAGCAATTTTTAGTTTGGGAAAGGTAGGGTATTGTGATTATGGGACTCCTTCTACTTGCGAAGTGTCACAATCAGTAGAAAAGGAGATACCTTACAGTGATGCCCTTCTTTTAGCAAATCACGGAGCCCTAACTGTAGGAAAAGATGTTATGGATGCCTATTATAAAATGGAAAATTTGGAAATGGTATCAAAAATAACATTGTATACAAAAATTATTGGAAATGTGAGAACTTTAAACAAGGAACAAATAGAAAAATTAAATAGAGTGAAAAAAGAAAAAGGTTGGGGTAATGTAAAGCATATTTAATTGAGAAAGTCATTATCAATGAATAGATAGGTGGTAAATATGAAGTTAAAGCCTGCTATTAGAAAAAAGGTAATATTAAAAGAAATAGAAAAAAATAAAGAAGTCAGCATTTTGGAATTAAGTAAAGCACTAGATGTTTCGGAAATGACTATTAGAAGAGATTTAAAAAAATTAGAAGGCTCTGGTAAACTTCTGAGAACATATAAAGGGGCTGTTCCAGTAGTCTCTATAAATGATAATAATTTAGATGATGCATTGAAAGCTAGAATGATGAAAAACAGAGAAGAAAAATGTATAATAGCTAAATATGCAAATGAACTTGTGGATAATGAGGATGTTATTATGATAGATGCCAGTACAACAGCTTTGGCATTATGCAAATATATAAGAAATAAAAAAATTATTGTGGTTACTAATTCTATTAGTGTAGTAACAGCTCTTGCTAATTATCAGAATGTAACTGTAATTGTAGTATCGGGAATACTTAGAAATGAATCATTATCCTTAGTAGGCACAGATACTGTAAAAGGTTTCAAGAAGTTTAATATTAAAAAGTGTTTTATATCTGCTAAGGCGTTGTCCTTTGAATATGGATTGACAGATATAAATATATTTGAAATAGAAACGAAAAAAGCAGCTATGGCTGTTAGTAAAGAAGTAATAGTATTAGTTGATCATAGCAAACTTAATAATGTTTCTTTATTAAAGGTATGTGATTATAAAGATATGAACAAAATTATTGTTGATGGTATGGAAGAATTCACGGATAGACAATTTGAATTATTAAAGCAGTATAGGGAAAATAATGTTGAAGTTATAGTAGCTAAATAAGAAGGGGATTAGTGACCAGATCAGGAGGGGGCTTCAGATATTTTAAATATGTTTAAGGATGCTATAGGTGCTGTTGAGAAAAGGGAAAAATCTGCTTGTTTTGGTGAAAAGAGCATAGGAGTAGAAGACCCCCAACAGTTATAGGATGTCCTGTATCACAGGCTATTTTACAAAATGTATCCATAGGATCATTATTGTATAGTTTCGTTTTGTTTCCAGTAAAATTATTTGTAATTGAACAAAAATAGCTTTTAGCTTATAATAATATTAGTCCATAAATAGACTAATATTATTATAAACAGTGAAAGAAGGTTTTATTGTTGGAATGGATCTACCTAATTGGAGCTATTATACTTGAAACGATAGGAACAACTTGTATGAAGATGTCTGATGGATTTACAAAATTACTGCCAGCTTTAGGGACAATTTTGACGTATGGCTTGTGCTTTGTACTTTTTTCAATATCATTAAAAAAGATACCTGTGAGTGTGGCATATGCTATATGGGCAGCTGCGGGAACTACTATTATATCAGTAATAGGAATTTTTATTTTTAAAGAAAATATAAGCATTTTAAAAGTTTTGTCTATATTTTTTATTATATTAGGAGTTGTAGGATTAAATCTTAGCGGTGTTAGTCACTAATTTTGTTACTATTAGAAAAGAGTGTATGAAATATGAATGAAAAAAATGAAGTTAATGAGCTATTAAGTACTTATTATGAATCCTGGTTTAAAATTAATGAAATTTATCGTATCTGGTCAAAAAAACATGGTATTCAGGATACGGTTTTGTTTATTTTATATGTAATAGAAGGTTCTCCTTGCTGCAGTCAAAATGAAATTTGTGATAAATTATGCTTGCCCAAACAGACAGTTTCTTTAATATTATCCCGCCTTGAGAAAAAAGGGTATATTTCTAGAAAATTAGATTCTGAAGACCGGAGAAATAAAGTAGTAAACTTTACAGAACAGGGAAGTAAATATGCAAAAGGAATATTAGAACAGTTAAAAGCATCGGAGGTAGAAGCTCTCAGCAATATGTCTAAAGAGCAAAGAAGGACTATGGTGGAAAGTTTCTGCTTATTATCTGATTTATTAGCTAAAAGTCTTTCTAAATAGTATCTAACCTATATGTGAATATTTAATTAAAAGAACATTCACAAAATATTGCAGTAACCAGAACTACCAGTAACTTTTCTGAAATAAGGAGCATGAATGTTGGGGAAGGAAGATTTATAGCTGATCTTGATGTGGATTATAATAAAAAATCTCTGTATTTTACAGAGATTATTTATTGACATTGACGCAGCGTATAAGTTTATAGTTAAATTGTCAGGAGGTAAGAGCATGGAATATACAGTGCATGAGTTAGCTGATATAGCAGGTGTCAGTGCACGGACACTCAGATATTATGATGAAATTGGAATTTTAAAGCCGGCAAAAATCAATTCATCAGGATATCGCATTTATGGCCAAAATGAAGTAGATCGGCTTCAGCTAATACTCTTTTATAGGGAGTTTGGCATAAAGCTTGAAAATATCAGAGAGATCATAACCTCTCCTGATTTTGACAGGGTTAAAGCACTGAGAGAACATCGCAAAAAGCTTCTTGAAAAAAGAATGGAACTGGATTTATTGATTTCTAATGTTGAAAATACAATTAAATCCATGGAAGGGAGAATTGTAATGAGTGATACAGAAAAATTTGAAGGATTCAAGAAAAAACTTATTGATGACAATGAAAGAAAATATGGAGAAGAAATTAGGAAAAAATACGGAGATGAAATTGTAGATAAAACAAATAGCAATCTTAAAAACATGACACCTGAGGAATATGAGGAGGTAGCTGGACTTGAAAATGAAATACTTGAAACACTAAGTAAAGCCTATAAAACAGGTAATCCTGCAGGTGAACTGGCTCAAAGGGCTGCTTCCCTCCATGCAAAGTGGATAAGTCTTTATTGGGGAAATTACAATAAAGAAGCTCACGCAGGTCTTGCTAAAATGTATGTAGAGGATGAAAGATTTAAAGCGTATTATGACAAAAAGCAACCAGGAACAGCAGAATTTTTAAGAGATGCAGTTTTAGTTTATACTGGAATGAAAAAATAATAGCAATTTAAGCCGCTATGATTAATACTTATAGCGGCTTTTCCATGTCTTAATTTATATTTGATATAAATTAGAACAATAGTATAAATAGAAAAATAATTTATGTTTTTTAAATTTCAATATATAAAAAATTAGTAATTCTTTTTAATATATGCAGCAGCTTTTCCTATATCTATAACATTAGAACACTCGAAAGTTTTTAATCTAAAAGGATCTTTAAAAGTAGTTTTATAACTTGTTTTTTTCAAAATTTGCCTATATTGATCCGGAGTAAGTTTATTATTTATACTTTTTAGTATAGCTATAAAGCCTGCTGTAACTGGTGAAGTTGATGAAACCGAATAATATGGAATATCATTTCCAGAAGCATTAGAAACATTATTTTTTAATTTCTGATATGCAGTGTAAGTATCTATTAGGAGATCACCATAGTCATAAGGAAATATACTAAAATCTGGTTTTCGCTGACCTTTCTCTGTAAATTTAGGATCAGACATTACTTCTGGCCAAATATTATTAGGATTATCATAATGTATAAAAGTAGTTACAATATTATTTTTTACTGCCTTATTTACAGCAGCATCAAATCTTTTACGATTTTTATCTGATACAGGTGCTTGGGAATAAGTTAAAATATCTATGTGATTTTTTATCGCCCAATCTATTGCCTTTATCATAGCAGTAACTCTTTTATCTTCATTCATGCTTGCTGCAGTATTTAATGCATATACCTGACATTCTGGAGCAATTTCTTTTAAAGTGCTCGCCATCCAGTAACCATGTTCATTTGATTTATTTAAAGCATAAGGACTATTCATAAAATCAACAGCACCAGCATATAAATCTTTATGATATTCATATCCGAAACAGTGATCTAAAATGCCTACTTTAATTCCCTTTCCTTTGCTTATGCTCTGAGCTTGTTTTACATTGTGTATTGTAAAATAATTATCTCTTGAATTTGCATTTGTAAAATGAATATTCCATGGCTGATTGTGCAATTTTGATAGCAAAAGCACATTGAGTGTTATAGAAACTATGATAATAAATATGCTTATAGTTATTAAAATTTTTTTAGGTTTACTTTTCATGCTTTAACGCCTCCATATCATAAGTAAAATTAATTTTAAAAGTCAATTACAATTGTAATCCTATTTTTTTAAGAAAGCAATATAGTTTTAAAATATTGAGGCTTGTACTTAATGAATTAAAAAGATATAATGGAGAAAATTTTAAAATAATTGGTGTAAAATTAGATGTTTTAAGTGAGGCGTATAGATTATGAAAAGTCATGGATGTCCCCTGGACTGCTTTGGGTGCTGTAAATTAAATGTATATGTGGAAGATAATAAAGTAGTTAAAATAGAGGGAGATAAAAAACATCCTTATACAAAGGGTATAGTATGTGAAAAAGCAAAAAATCATTTGAAGAGGTTAAATGCTAGGGATAGATTGCATTTGCCTATGAAAAAACAAAATGGTAAATGGGTAAATATAACTTTTGAAGAAGCCATAAATATAATTTCAGATAAATTGAGATATTACAAGAAAAAATATTCTCCAAGTTCTGTAATTCATTATGGTTCATCTGGAACAGGAACTGTATTAAAAGGCATAGAAGATATATTTTTTAATTTTTATGGAGGCATAACTAAAATAGAAAATCAAATATGCTGGAGTGCAGGTAATAAGGCACAAAAATATGATTTTGGAGATAATAAATCAAACTCCATAAAAGACATATTGAATGCAAAAAATATAATACTGTGGAGCAAAAATCCAGCAAATTCTCATATTCAATTGATGCCATTTTTGAAAAGGGCAAGGCAAAACGGGGCAAAAATAATAGTTATAGATCCTATTTCTACTGACAGCACAAGTTTTTGTGATATTCATATAAAGATAAATCCAGCATCGGATGCTGCTATGGCCATGGCTATGGCAAAGGTAATAATAGAAGAAAATCTGCAGGATGCAGAATTTATAAAGAAAAATGTAGTAGGATTTAAGGAATATAAAACTTATTTAGATACTCTTAGTATAGAGTATCTGTCTAGAGAATGCGGCATTAACATAGACACTATAAGAGAAATTTCTCATATTTATGCTGAAGAAAAGTACAGTACTATATGTATGGGATATGGACTTCAAAGGTATAAAAATGGGGGAAATTCTGTAAGGAGCATAGATGCTCTTGCTGCTATAACAGGAAGTATAGGGAAAAAAGGTGGTGGAGTAAATTATTCAAATAAAGTGTATCCTAAAGTATTAAATTTGGACCCCTATGGCAGTTATAAATATGCATTAAAGGATAGAAACTGGAATTTTGATAAATTACTTAAATGCTCAAAAGATATTAAGGCTATATTTGTAAGTAAGGCTAATCCATTAAACCAATGGCCTGATTTAAATAATTTTATAAAGGCTTTTGAAAATATAGAGTTTAAGGTATGCATAGATATGTTTATGACCGATACGGCTAAACACTGTGATTTGATTATTCCATGTACTAATACCCTGGAAAGCGAAGACCTGTTATATTCTTCTATGAGTAATCCCTACATAATATATAATGAAAAGTGTGTGGAACCAAGGCATGAATTAATGGATGAATACTACTTTTTTATGGAACTTGCAAAAAACATGGGCATGAAAGAGTACCCTTATGTATCTAAAAGGGAATACTTAACCCAAGTAATAAAACCTTTAGAAAAGAAGGGAATAACTCTTGAAAAGATAAAAAATGGATATGTAACCATACAAGAAAATTCTATTGCCTGGAGTGACTTAAAATTTAAAACACCATCAAAAAAAATAGAAATATATTCTAAAGATGCTGAGAAAGATGGATTGAATCCAATACCAGTTTATGTTAATGACGAAAAAGGTGATAAATTGAGACTTTTAACTACCCATCCTAAAAAATCACTTATGTCTCAAAGTTTTAAAGATGTAGACACCATGGCTGCAGCTAATATAAGTGAAAATACAGCAGAAAAGCAGGATATACATAATGGTGATATTGTTAAATTAAGATCTTCTAGTGGAGAAATACCTGTAAAGATAAATATAACTGATAAAGTACCAGATAACCTTGTTCATATGAATGTGGGTTGGTGGGAAAAGAGTTCAAATCCAAATTTTCTAACGGAAAATCAAATTGCCGATATGGGTAAGCAGGTAGCTTATTATGATACTTTTGTAGAAATTAAAAAATAAATAGAAGAAAATTGGATAAATAGAATATATTTATTCAATTTTCTTCTATTCTTGAAATTAAAAAGCAGATATGATATATTACAAAAGATAAGGAGATGTTTTAAATAAAAGAATTGCCTAGCATTGAAGAGTTAAAGAATTTTATAATTTACGAAAGAGTGCAAAATTTTACACTTGCCGCTAATCAAGCAAATATAACCCAATCTGCATTTAGCTTTCAAATGAAAAAACTTGAAGAAACTTTGGGAGTAAAACTTATTTTACGTTCTAATCGAGGCAGTTGTTTAACACCTGAAGGTAAAATTTTTTATAAAAAAATATGTGGAATATTGCCAGAATTAGTTCAAACAATCTATGAATTTCAACAAAAAAGTAGTGAAAAAGCAATAGAACTAAAAGTAGGCGTACTTACATCACTTGGTGATATACTCATGAATCAGTATGTCACTTATTTTCAAAAAAATAAGAATATACTGATTACTGTTTACAGTATGGAGAAAAATGAACTTATACGCTCTTTAAATAGTGGTAAAATTGATATTGCATCTAGTTTTCTTTCCGATGATGAAACTCTGGAAAACTTTGAAAAAGTCCTATTTCGAAGGGATAAGATGGTGTATTATGCACCTAATATTACAGAAATATGTAATACAATCAGTATACAAGCTATTTTAAATTTTCCTTTAGTAAAATATCCACCAGATAATTTTATGAACAAAATGATTGATCAGTATTTTAACATTGCTGGTAAAGTACCGGTTGTGGCAGCACAATTGCCATCTCCCTATGCTATAATTCAATATTGCAAGAAAAATACTGCCGGAGCACTTATTGCAGAGCGTCTTCTTAATACGCTGGGTGATAGCTATAAGTATGGATACTGTAATATTGACCCATCATATACTATGAAAGCCTTCCTATTATATAAAAAAGAAAATCCAAAATACCGTGCAATAAAGCTGTTTATTGATTATGTGGTCAAATTAAATAAAAATAATAACTAATATTTATTATTTCTATTATAGCTGATATAAGACTAATTTTGTTATAAATTTTTCTTATGTCAGCTATCTTTTTATTTGGCTATACAAGCATACTTTCTTGAATTATACTAATTTCGACATACAAAAGAAGAAGCTTTTTAAAAGGATGCTTTGTAAAGTATAAAGAGAGGATGATATTAATTATGGAGTATGTTAATATAAATTTGCCTTATGATAAAAAGCAAATTATTGCAAAAGTAAATAAAAAAAACTTAGCTGGTATTTTAATTTCTAAATCAGAAAATTACAAAAATAACTTATCTGAAAAAGAAGTTGTTGAAAAATCCCTTGATAACCCTATTGGTTCACCTAAATTAGAGGAACTAGTAAAAGGAAAGAAAAATATTGTTTTGATAAGCTCAGACCATACACGTCCAGTTCCTTCAAAAATTATTACACCTATACTTCTTCGTCGTATTCGAAGTGTTGAACCTAATGCAGACATTAAAATACTTGTTGCTACAGGTTTTCATCGTCCATCCACTCACGAAGAACTTGTAAATAAATATGGTAAGGAAATTGTCGAAAATGAAAATATTGTAATGCACGTTTCAACCGATGATTCTACTATGGTAAAAATAGGTACTCTTCCGTCAGGTGGACCATGCATTATTAACAAAGTTGCTGCTGAAGCTGATTTATTAATTGCTGAAGGCTTTATTGAGTCACATTTTTTTGCTGGCTTTTCTGGAGGGCGTAAATCTGTATTACCTGGAATAGCATCTTATAAAACAATTATGGCAAATCATTGTGGTGAATTTATAGATTCAAATAAGGCACGTACTGGTAATATAAAAGGTAACCCTATTCATGAAGATATGGTATATGCAGCTAAAACAGCTGGCCTTAAGTTTATCTTAAATGTGGTTCTTGATGGTAAAAAACAAATAATAGGATCTTTTGCTGGAGACCTTGAAAAAGCTCATGAAACTGGCTGCAATTTTGTAAAGGATCTGGCACAAGTTAAAAAGATACCTTGTGATATTGCGGTATCAACAAATGGCGGTTATCCTCTTGATCAAAATATTTATCAGGCAGTAAAAGGAATGACAGCAGCAGAAGCTACAAATAAAGAAAATGGTGTTATTATAATGGTTGCCGGCTGTGTTGATGGACATGGTGGTGAAGGATTTTATAAAAGTCTTGCCAATTCAAAAACACCTGAAGAATTCTTAGAAAAAGCTATCCATACAGAACGTCAGAAAACTATTCCGGACCAGTGGACTTCTCAAATATTGGCGCGTATTCTCTCAAAGCATCATGTCATAATGGTTTCTGATCTTGTTGAGCCAAAGCTTATTAAAGACATGCATATGGAACTTGCCACAACATTTGATCAGGCACTAAAGCGTGCTTATGGAATAGAAGGAGAAAACGCTAAAGTAACAGTTATCCCAGATGGACTTTCTGTTATTGTCAAATAGAGATTGGTAACATAAAAAAGGAGTTGTCTTAAATAATGCATTATAGTTTAATTGTAAAACTGATTTGTGAAATGCTTGGCACAGCGATTTTAGTGCTATTTGGTAATGGAGCTGTTGCCAATGTAGAATTAAAAGGAACAAAAGGCTACCACAATGGCTGGATTATTATTGCCGTTGGTTATGGAATTGGTGTAATGATTCCAGCTTTAATGTTTGGGTCAATCAGTGGCAGCCATATAAATCCAGCTATGACTATAGGTTTAGCAATAAATGGACTTTTTTCTTGGTCAGAAGTCTTTCCATATGTAGTAGCTCAACTTATTGGTGCTATAATTGGTCAGGTTATTCTTTACTTTGTTTATCTTCCATTTTATAAAAAAACAGAGAATACTGAAAGCATTCTTGGTACATGCTCTACCATATCAGCTTCTGGAAGTTATATAAATGGATTTATTACGGAATTTTTTGGTACATTTTTATTAGTTCTTGGTGCAGAATTCATGCTTAATTCCACAGACTTAAAACAAACCATTGGAATAGGCTATCTTGGTCTTGGTTTTCTTGTATGTACTTTAGTTACATCCTTAGGCGGTCCAACTGGTCCTGGATTAAATCCTGCCAGAGATTTAGGACCTCGAATAGTACATTCATTATTTCCTCTTAAAAATAAAGGGAACTCTCAATGGTCATATGCTTGGATTCCTGTGGTAGCACCAATAGCTGGAAGTATTATTGCGATATTTTTATTTAAACAAATTTATTAATAAAGTTATTATAAATTTATATAGACAGTACTATCACTTATTAGATTTATTATTATACTTCTAGGCAAACTGTGGTAGTACTATAAAAGGTGTAAATGTTAATTATCAAATTATTGATGGTGAACATTTACACTTTTATTTAATTAAAGCGACTTTGTTAAAAGTCATCGAAGTTTTAGAGGAATCTCACCTCTATTATCGATGTTAAATAGTTGTGCTAGTGGTGTGACTGTAGTAAATATAGATAATGGATTTGGTGTGGCGTATAATGCTAGTATAATTAATAAGTTATAAACTGAATGCTTATTTGGAATTATGCTTTATAATTAATATAAAGATCCACATAATTTATAATTATCGATGTGAAAAAATTATTTATTAAATGGTGTGTTATTTCAGAAATATAGGGGGGAGATAAAAACAAAATGGTTCAAAATAGGAATGTTACTAAAGTACTAAAGCCAAAGATTCAAGACAATCTACCAGAGTTTGATTTAGTACAAGGAGGAATATCTGATTATGATTCTATTTCATCTATATTGGTGAATGAATGCTTGGTGGAAAATTTTAAGGCAAGAAGAGTATGCTTTAATGAAGTAATATTCAGAAATGTAAAGTTTATAAATATATCGTTTGAGCAGGCAGAATTTTTAGATGTAAGATTTGAAAACTGCGACTTATCTAATGTTAATTTGAATGAATCCTCAATACATAAAGTAGAGTTTATAAACTGTAAACTCACAGGAAGTAATTTTACGGAAGCAGTTTTTAGAAATGTTATGTTTGATCAGTGTAGTGGACAATATACATGTTTTAGATTTACAGATTTAAAGCAGACAATCTTCAGTAATTGTCAGCTTCCATATGTTGATTTTTACGAGAGTAAATTTTCTAAATTGGAGCTTAAAGATACTGATATTACGCAGGGGCAGTTCTGCAATACTAAACTAAAAGGAATGGATTTTTCAAGCTGTAGAATTGATGGTATTGCTGCAGGTGTGGAAGATATTCGCGGTGCAATAATCTCATATACTCAGGCTGTTTCACTTATTAGTCTACTTGGAGTTGTGTTAAAGGAGTAGTGTCTTTGTTTATTTTATGGAGTTAGGAGATATCCATATGAATATAAAAAATAAAAGCATAATAGGTATATTGGCAAAAGTTTAATAGGAGAGGTTATATAAGTTTCCCATACTTTTAATCAAAGTTATATTTGGTTAGAAGTATGAGAAAAGAATGCAGATGCAATACGGTTTAAGCTTAAAAATAGAAGGATAAATTTAAACAATCAGTTGCATATTACAACAGTTTTATGTTACAATTAATTTGAGGTGATCAAATGAAAAAACAAGGAAGTAGCTATTTGCGTGAATTAATAAGAATATTGGTGAGAGATTTAGGTATATTAGAAAAATCAGATACAAGCTGCTGTGGTGTAACAATTTCTCAATGCCATGCTATTGTAGAAATTGGAAGATCAGAAGAAATTTCCTTAAATGAACTTGCTAAGACACTGAATTTAGACAAAAGCACAATGAGCAGAACAATAAATAATCTTGTAAAAAGTGGATTGGTAATTAGAGAGATGCATCCAGAAGACAGACGATATGTAACTATAAAACTTACTGATGGGGGAATGGATACATTCAAAAATATTGAATCCAGAATGAAAGAATATTACAAAAACATATTTCAATCTATTCCAGACAATAAAAGAGAACAGGTACTTGAAAGTTTGAAATTGCTAACTGAAGCTGTAAATAAAAATAAATGTTGTTAGGAGGATCAATTATGGGAAAAAATATTAAGGGTCAAGTTAAGGCATATTATGGAGGTATAGCTAAAAAAGTAAGTGCTAAATCTGAAACTAGCTGTGGTTGCGGTACATCTTGCTGTGGTGATGCTGCAGGTAATTCAAATTTATATACAAAAGAATTTATAGAGGGACTGCCAGAGGAAGCTGTCAATGCATCTCTTGGATGTGCTAATCCTGTTGTACTTGCAAATCCTCAAAAGGGTGAAATTGTTTTGGATTTAGGAAGTGGTGGAGGAATAGATGTATTTATTTCATCTAAATATGTTGGAGACAGTGGAAAAGTCTACGGACTTGATATGACTGATGAAATGCTTGAGTTAGCAAATAAGAATAAAGAAAAAATGGGAGTTAGGAATGTAGAATTTCTAAAGGGATATATAGAAGATATTCCCCTTAAAAATGAAACCATAGATGTCATTACATCAAATTGTGTAATAAACTTGTGTGAAAGTAAAGAAGCAGCATTAAAAGAGGCCTATAGAGTGCTTAAAAATGGCGGCAGGTTAGCAATAGCAGATGTTGTAGTGCTTAAGGATATACCATTAGAAATGAAGCAAAGTGTGGAAATGTGGGTTGGCTGTATTGCAGGTGCATTGCCAATTAGGAAATACAAAGAAATATTAGAAAGAGTCGGATTTAAGAACATTGAAATAACGCCGGTAAATATATATACCAAAGAGGTTATAGAAGACATTGCAAAGCAGAAAAATTTAGGTGATGTATATAGCAAAATAGATGCAGAACTTGTTGACGGTGCTTTTGCAGGAGCACATGTAAAAGCATATAAACTTTAAAAAATACATTATAAATAAGTGGGGGGGTAGAGAAAGATGGACTATAAAATTGAAGATATGAAGAAAGAAGATTGGGAAGAAGTATCGAAAATATATTTAGAAGGTATTAATACAAAAAAGGCTACATTTCAGACACAGGTACCTACATGGAAGGATTGGGACAGCAGCCACCTTAAATCTTGCAGGTTAGTAGCTAGATTAGGAAATGCAGTGTTGGGGTGGGCAGCTTTAAGTCCAACATCAAGCAGATGTGTTTATGCAGGTGTTGCAGAAGTCAGTATATATATAGGAGAAGAATATAGGGGAAAAGGTATAGGAACCTCCCTTTTAGATAATCTAGTTAAATTATCTGAAAAAAGTGGACTTTGGACTTTACAATCTGGAATTATAAAAGAAAATTTACCAAGCATAGCACTGCATAAAAAATGCGGTTTTAGAGAAGTAGGTGTAAGAGAGAAACTGGGAAAGATGTGCAATAAGAAATGGTATGACGTAGTTTTAATGGAACGAAGAAGTGATACTGTAGGAATAGATTAGCTGTTTTGTGAGATCTATTATAAATAATAAGGGGGTTATAATGTGAATAAATTACAAAATGCTGCTGTTAATTTTAAAGAAGGATTTCACTGCTCTCAATGTGTCCTAGAAGCTTTCAGTGAGGAATTAGGAATTGACAAAGAGTTAGCATTAAAGATTTCCTCATGTTTTGGAGGAGGAATGTGCTTTGGTGAGACTTGCGGTGCTGTAACTGGTGCTGTAATGGCTTTAGGCCTTAAATACGGAAATATTAAAGCAGATGATAAGGCGGCAAAAGAAAAAACGTATGATGTTACAAGAGATTTTTGTGAGAAATTTAAAGAAATTAATGGTTCCATAATATGTAGAGAGCTGATGGGAGTTGATTTTGCTCATAAAGAAAATAGAATGGTGGCAAGAGAAAAAGGGTTATTTAAAGAAAAGTGTCCTAAGTATATTAAAGATGCGATCAATATAGTGGAAACTATGATGTAGGAAAATTATATATTTTATAAGTTAAAACCTCCCGTAATGGGAGGCCTTATGCTAAAAAGGTTAATTACTTCACTTCTAAATTTAACTCTCTGGCTATTATTTTCGCTGATTCTTCTGCAACCTCTCCTGTAAAGTAAATGCATTGTTTCATATGTTCTTCAGAACCAAGGGTCATATCTTTTGTTAAAACTCTGCAGCATAAGCATTTATGTTTATCTTTAAAAATATCATGCAGTTCTTTAGATAAAGCCATAGCTTTATTAACCCTTTCATCTTTGGGTTCGCACCTGCCAAAAAATAAACCTATTGCCATAATACCTCCGGTTACTGCACCGCAGGTACATCCAGATCCACCTATACCTACTGGGAAACCCGAAGCCATTTTTATAATGTCATCGGATACCGGCAGGTTAAATTCATCCTTAATTGTTTTTACTATTGATTCAGAACAATAAAAATCCCCATTGCGGTAATAATTTTCTGCTGTAGTTTTTATTTTATGTAAGTCAATGATTTTATTCAATGTAAGTTCCTCCTATAACATCCTTATAGCATTAAAACTGTAATATAATTTTAAGCGTTTGATATAAATCCCCCTAATCATATATTAAATTAAATAAATTTTTCTTGCAATAATTATTATTTATATTAATAAAAGGATACTTTTGTATAAACAAATGATATAAGAGTATTTTTATATATTACAATAAATAGAAACATATTTAGAAAATTGATAGGCATACTTTAAAATTAAATACATAAAATGCATGTATAGATTATCATTTATATATAGATACTAATTTTAATCGATAAAGCTATATTTTATTGACTATACATAGATTATGACTTATATTATATATATATGGATGTCTATACATGAGGTGATACTATGGATAAAAATTATGAAACTAATGCGAAAATATTTAAGGCATTATCAGATCCCAGCAGATTAAAAATTCTTGATATATTATCCTGTGGTGAAGAATGTGCTTGTGACATACTAGAATATTTTGAGTTTACACAGCCTACTTTATCTCACCATATGAAAGTTTTGATGGAATGCGGACTTGTAGAATCTAGAAAAGAAGGTTTATGGAGTCATTACCGTTTGAATAACAATAATGCAAACAGATTAATGTTATTTTTAATGAATATCATTACTGATACAGATGATTGTATTTGTAAAGGAAAAAGTAAACCTAATTGCTGCAAATAACAATAAAATATTACTTTAATTAGAAGGGAGATAAATTATGAAACCAAAAGTGGCATTTATATGTGTACACAATTCCTGCAGATCACAAATGGCAGAAGCATTGGGAAAGTTATTTGCAAGTGATGCCTTTGAATCCTATTCTGCTGGTACGGAACTTAGAGATAATATAAATCAGGATGCAGTTAGAATTATAAAAGATTTGTACAGCATTAATATGAATGAAACTCAAAAATCAAAGCTGCTAAAGGATTTACCTGAGATGGATGTTGTAGTAAAAATGGGCTGTAATGTAGTTTGTCCTTTTCTTCCTGCAAAGCATACAGAAGATTGGGGGCTTGAAGACCCTACAGGTAAAAGTGATGAAGAGTTTATAAAGACAGCAAAAACCATTGAAGAAAAAGTTAAGAATTTAGCTAGAAGAATTAAAAATAATGAAATTAAATTATAGGGAGCGATATTAAATGAGTAAATAAATTTAAGTCTGTTTGCAGCTAATACTACTAACAATATCCTCAAGGTAAAAGCAAATAACGAGATAACTTGGATAAATAAAGTAAGTAAAATTTCTAAAGGAAATTTTGCAGTTATCGAGTGGAAACCAGAAGAAGTAAAAGGTGATAAGTTATTAGATCTGATTAAATAAAGACTAAGTTTGATAAAAAGATATACATTCTCAATGAGGTACTAAATGGTATTAATGATTAGGAAAATTTAGGAGGTATTATTATGAGTAATCAATCATCAAAATTATCATTGCTTGATCGTTATTTAACATTGTGGATTTTTATAGCAATGGCCCTGGGAATATTTTTAGGATGGGCTTTGCCTGGTTTGTCTAATACACTGTCAAATTTATCAGTTGGAACAACATCTATTCCTATAGCTATAGGTCTTATAGTTATGATGTATCCACCACTTGCCAAAGTTAACTATAAGGAACTTGGAAAGGTTTTTCGTAATCCTAGGGTATTAACTCTTTCATTAGTTCAAAATTGGGTTATAGGACCTTTATTAATGTTTGCCTTAGCAGTTATATTTCTTAGAAATTATCCGCATTTCATGGTAGGGTTAATTCTCATAGGACTTGCAAGATGTATTGCGATGGTAATTGTATGGAATAGTCTTGCAGATGGCGACAGCGAATATGCAGCAGCGCTAGTTGCATTTAACTCTATATTCCAGGTAGTATTTTATTCTATATTTGCTTATATATTTATTACTGTGCTGCCAAAGGCAATAGGATTACAAGGTATGCAGGTTCATGTTTCTATGGGTGAGGTGGCCTCTTCTGTGGCAATTTATTTAGGTATTCCCTTTATTGGAGGTATGCTTACAAGGCTACTTTTGGAACCTAAGAAAGGGACAGAATGGTACACTAAAACTTTTGTACCTAAAATAAGTCCCTTAGCTTTAATTGCATTATTATTTACTATAGTTATAATGTTCATGTTTAAAGGAAAATACATTATTGAGCTTCCAATGGATGTTGTAAGAATTGCTGCTCCTTTGATTATATACTTCATAATTATGTTCTCTGTGTCTTTCTTTATAAGTTATAAATCAAAAATAGATTATCATAAAACAGTTAGTTTGTCATTTACAGCTGCAAGTAATAATTTTGAACTGGCAATTGCAGTAGCAGTAGCAGTTTTTGGCATTCAATCTCAGGAAGCTTTTACTGCTGTTATAGGACCACTAATTGAAGTACCTGTTATGATCGGACTTGTCAATGTAGCTTTATTGTGGGGAAGAAAATACTTTGGTTTAAAACAGGAAAAGTAAAATTTTAGAATATGAAAAAGAAGGTTGGAAATTAGTTAATATTATTTCTCAATATGGAATTCAAATTTCAAGCATAGATTTATCAACGTCATTTAATACATTAGTGTTTAAAAGGGCTAGTTTAATACATATTAAACTAGCCCTTTTGGATTGAGTATTAATACATACTTTTAGCTATTTATGGTGTACACTTTGAAGAAAAATATTTCATTGACATAATTATATTATTAAATTATAATATAATTAAATAGTTAAATAATTAATCATAAGGAGGAGGTAATATAAATGTATAGTAATAAGTTCATCCCTAAAGTTTTCAAAGCATTAGGTCACCCGGTACGATATAAGATAGTAAAGTATTTAATGGATGGTCCAAAATGTGTTTGCAAGCTAAATGAAGATATAGAATTCAGTCAATCAAATCTTTCTCAGCATTTAAAGATATTAAAAGACGTTGGAATACTTAAATGCGAAAAGTCTGGATTAAATATAGAATATAGTATATCCAATGATTGTGTTAAGGATATTATAAAATCGGCGGAAAAATTTATGGATTATTATTTGAATAATATAAAATAATAATAAAGAATCAATACAAAAATTAGGAGGATAACTATGGTAATTAAAATTTTAGGTTCAGGATGTTCAAATTGTAAAAAGCTTGAAGCAAATGCAAAGGAAGCAGTGAAAAAAATTGGAGTGGATGCAGAAATAGTAAAAGTTCAAGACATTAAAGATATTATGGATTACGGTGTTATGAGAACTCCAGCAATTGTAATAAATGAAAAAGTTAAAATGTATGGAAAAGTTTCATCAGCAGATGAAATAGTAAAATTTATTCAGGGCGAGAAATAGGTTAGGTCCTATTTCTTTTATACAATATATTAGTAATTAATAATATAATTATGTTACTTGAATAAAGTTACATATATTTTCAATACTAAATTAAATAAGTGATTTAAAAGGGAGTGATTTTATGTTTACACCAGTGCAAATGTTTGCTGATTGGTTAATTTATAATATATTTGGAATTGCTAAAGATAGTAAACTTGGCAGCTCTTTAAATTTTTTTGTGTTTGATACTATAAAAATATTTATACTTCTTTTATTAATAATTTATGCAATAACCTTTATAAGAAGTTTCTTTCCACCTGAAAAAACAAGAAAAATACTTGCTAAAAATAAAGGAAGTGCTTTCATAGGACATATTCTTGCAGCACTACTTGGAATTGTAACACCATTTTGTTCTTGTTCAGCAGTTCCACTTTTCATAGGATTTGTGGAAGCAGGAGTGCCACTTGGAGTAACTTTTTCATATTTAATTGCAGCTCCAATGGTAAATGAAGTTGCACTAGGATTATTATATGGATTATTTGGATGGAAAATAGCCCTCATATATGTAGTATCTGGTGAAATTATAGCAATAATAAGTGGAATGATCATTGGTAAATTGAAACTTGAGAAGTATGTTGAAGGCTATGTTTATGAAATGAATGTTAATACTGATATAGATTTACCAGATCCAACAATGAAAGAAAGATTAATAGATTCTTGGAATTTTACAAAGGATTTAATTAAGAAAATATGGATATATGTAATAATAGGTATTGCCATAGGAGGAGTAATTCATGGATGGGTTCCAGCAGGAGCATTAGCAAAATATGCTGGAAAGGATAATCCATTTGCAGTATTTATTGCAGTAGCAATAGGAATACCTCTTTATTCAAATGCTGCAGGAGTAATTCCACTTGTTAGTGAACTTACGAGGGCAGGTGTTGCTATGGGTACATCACTTTCGTTTATGATGGCAGTTACTGCATTAAGTGTACCAGAAATGATTCTTTTAAGAAGAGTATTAAAACCTAAACTTCTTGCAGTATTTATAACAATTGTTGGACTTGGAATAATATTTACAGGGTATATGTTTAATTATATAATAGCATGATTTATATTGCGGATGAAAGGAAGGTTTTATAAATGAAAGATAAAAATTTAAATAAAAATAATATTGTTAAGCTATTAGGGTTAGCAGGATTTATTGTAATGGCAGATAACTGGGTAATATCACCTATACTGCCTGCTATTGCACAAAATTTAAACATTAATATATCTAAAGCAGGGCTGTTAATTACTGCATATATGATACCTTTTGGAATATTCCAAATAATATTTGGACCACTGGCAGATAGATATGGCAAAAAGAAAGTAATAACATTTTCTATGGTTATGTTTACATTTGCAACTGGGATATGTGCTTTAGGTTCTTCGTTAACTAATTTGGCAATATATCGTGGATTAACTGGTATCTTTGCAGCTTCAGTAATGCCTATTTCACTTGCCCTAATTGGCGATATATTTCCAATTCAGGAAAGGCAGCAGGCCATAGGAATGTTTATGGGAATATCATTTTTAGGTCAGGGATTAAGTATGGCAGTAGGAGGAACAATAGCATACTTCCTAAATTGGAGAGGTGTATTTATAGTATATACTGTTCTTTCTTTGATACCAACTATACTTTTAATATCAAATTATAAAAGTTTACCTTATGAAAAGAATTCCAAAAGTCAAATATTAAAACCATATTTTAGACTTATATCTAACTCAAAAAGTTTATTTACTTATTTTATAGTAATACTTGAAGGAATATTTATACTGGGTAGTTTCTCATATGCAGGCTCATATATTGCAAGTACCTATCATTATAATTATTTGAGTATCGGTTTGATACTTACTGCTTTTGGCATTATGTCCGTTATTGGAGGAAGATTAAGTGGAAAACTTGCGAACAAATTAGGTAAGAGGAAAGTTTTAAGTACAGGCCTTTTATCTGCTGCAATTGCGGATATTATTATATTTTCTTTTGGTAATAGTATTTACTTGCTGGTTTTAGGAGTAGCACTTTTAGGGTTAGGTTTTATTTTTACTCATTCAACTTTACTTACGAGGGCCACAGAATTTGCACAGAAAGCAAGAGGCGCGGCAATGTCGTTAGTGGCATTTTGTTTTATGGGTGGAGGAGGAATTGGAACTGCTATTGGTGGAAAAATCATAGCATCCTACTCATTAAATAATTTATTTATAATATATGGATTGGGCCTATTGGCAACACTTATCTTGAGTTTTTTATTAATAAGGGATATATAAGATAATGACCAATAAGATTTAATTCACTAAAAAGCTAACCAAAATAAACTAATTTGTCGTTTATTTTGGTTAGCTTATTTTGTTTTGTAATTAGTCATTAGAATTATTATTCTAAAATTGTAATCTTATTGCTTTTCTCAAAGCCTCTAAATCGACTAATGCTTGTTTGTAATCATGGTTAGGCTCAAGACCAATACCACAAAAATATGTATCATTTACTAAGAAAATTAACATAGTCATATTTGTTGACTCAACGATAAGCTTGTTTGGAGTGCCTCCATTCAAGTTTTTCAAAGATGAAAATAAGGTATTATTATTATGAAAAAATATAATAATTAGAAATCAAGTTATTAAAAAAAGATATCGTTAAACTTGATATAAGAGATTAGTTGA
This sequence comes from Clostridium sp. AWRP, assembly GCF_004006395.2. Lineage (NCBI taxonomy): Bacteria > Bacillati > Bacillota > Clostridia > Eubacteriales > Clostridiaceae > Clostridium > Clostridium sp. AWRP. The sequence goes on from NZ_CP029758.2 coordinate 1,716,036, forward strand.
TACGGCAAATTTAACGATAAATATATTAAAATAATGACGAGTCTTAGATTTAAAAATTAAAGAACATTGTTACCTTTGTTGAAATCACTTTCATTTTTTGAAGGAATCATGGATAGTTGTTCAGATTGGTGCCAGAGGTTTTTTAAATTATTTTTTTCAATAAAAAGATCCATTTCTTGTTTGGTTTGAAAATCTTTAAATTGAAATTCTCCTTCTTTGTCCATAAATCTTAATCTGTAAATCATTTTTCAATCTCCGGCGTTATTTTATCAAACTTCTGACATATCTCATCTGCAACCTTGTCCACCATTTGGTAGTGTTCTTTTTTTAAATCTTTAGAAGAAACAATTTTACTTAAAGCAGCATCTTCTCCTAATACATCAGAAACAATTACAGTATTACTTACTTTTCCGCTGTACTTTTCTGTTGCTCTTTTAGCACAGCATTTGCTGCATCCATCTACAGTAATTACAGGATAAGCCTTTGCAAAAGATCTTTCTTCTTCTCCACCAGCAAGATACAAAGGCAGGCACAGAGTAACAGTTTTATCCTTACGGAGTTTTTCTAGCATTTTCCTAGTAGCTAATCTTGCAATTGTACCTCCCAGACATTCTTCACCACTACAGGATAATACTCCAATTTTTGTTTCAGCCATACTATTCATCCTCCTTTACTATTTCATCAACTTTTGTGCAAATTTTTTTGGATAACTCATCAATTAGTTTCCATCCATCGTCTGTGAGTGTTGTGGCAGTACCAGCATCTACACCTTTGTGAGTTTTCATTTGATCTACAGTTTTATATCGAGCTTTTACTATGCCGCCAGCAAGAGTAGCATTTTTATAAGCACAGTGTTTTGGACAGCCATCTATGGTTATGCAGGAATATCCTTCTATTTTTTGTTTTGCATCAGCATCGCCTGTTACTATATGACCAAGACAAACTGTTTCAGTTTCATTAGGCTTTAACTCATTTGTAATTTCTAGGGCTGTTTCCCTTGCCATAAGGCCAAATACTTTACCTATACCACTGCATGCTATAATTTTTACTTTAGACATGGAATTCATCCACCTTTCTTTTTAATATTTCAAAATATTTATCAAAATAATAAAGAAGTTCTTTATCACTTTCAAAATCATTTAATTCTATTTCTGCAATCCAGCCTTTCCCATAAGGGTCTTCATTTATAAGTTCAGGTTCATCTATTAATTTTTTATTTACTGCTGTAATTGTACCAGATACAGGGCATACTATTTCAAAAACGGCTTTTCCTGATTCTATGGTACCTGCTTCGTCAAATTGTTCTAGTTTACTTCCTACTTCAGGAGGTTCAAAGAATAATATGTCTGATAGACTATGCTGGACATAATCAGCAACACCTATTCTTGCTTTGTTACCTAAAACATATACCCAACAATCATTTTCGTTAAACAAGAAACCTTCTTTTGGAACCTTGAATGTGAACTTATCTTTTTTGTAAATTTCATACTCAAATATTTCAGGAAACACAGTAGAACTTACTTCTTCAACTTTTTCTTCTTCTTTTGTAAGTTTATCAGTAATAATGTCTACAAGCTTAAGTTCATCTTTTCCAAGTCTTAAATTGTTTGCAATAGTAATGTTATTTGAGTTTGCTTCATCACTTATATTAATTTTTTTAGCAATTTTTAAGCCTTTTTCGGAGGCAAGTTTACTGGCACACCTTGTACCGCAGCCATCAATTACAAGAAGAGGTTTTTCTTCAGCTACCTTATTATATCTTGCATCAGCCACCCTGTATAAAACAGGACATATAATTTGGCTATCTGTAGTTTCCGTAAGTTTTACAGCTAACTCTTTTGCAATACATCCAGCACATTTATCAAGACCATTACAAGGGAGAATGGCATAAGATTTACTCATCACCTTCCATCTCCTTTCGTATTTCTTTTATCTTTTTTGTCGTTTTCCCTTTATTAGGAAAAGTTAGTGCATCAACACCACAGGTTTTACCACAAGCACGACAGAAGACAACGCAGTTATTAGGATTTTTTACAATAAGTTTTTTATCATTATTTTCTATAACTTCATAAACGTTGTGAGGACAAAATTTTACACATTCCATGCAGTAATTGCATTTATCATAATCTATTCTAGGACTCCAATCTATTTTTTCCCTTGGAACTCCCATAAAAGTTGATTCACTCATAACTTATTCCTCCTCAATGCCTAATTCTTTTAAAGCCTTTTCAACTATTCCAAAGGCTTTTTCATTAGTCATGTCTCTTATGTCCAGCATAACTGCATCCTTTTCAATATCAAGGCCTGCATCTTTAAAAGCTTGTTTAAACATTTTTCTTTGCATATTTGGAGCACAGGCACCAATTATTAATTTCCTATGAGATTTTAAAAAATCAGCAAGAAATCTATCACCATCTTCTTCACAAAGTTGTGGATGGATAAATCCATATTCTACAGGTAATTCTATTCTAACTTGATTAATAAAATCCCAGATATCCATTGCCTTAAAGCCTGGGCACTTTCCAGTGCATACACACATAATAAAACCTGGTAATTGCTTTTCTTCCATAATAAAATCCTCCCTAATATTGGTTTATTTCTAGGCTTCCTTATTACATATAATAATAATTTAATTAAATAGTTATATAATTATAATACTACTATAAATTTTTGTAGTCAACATTGAAATTTTAATCAGGATAATTTAATGATAAAAATATTTAAGATGATTGGACATCCAATAAAACTTGAAATAATGAAATTAGAAAAATCTATAAGAATCCTGAAAGTTTATAAAAAAAGTAGAATGTATCAAATTTTAAGAAAATAAATATTATTAAATATATTGACATAAAAATACGGTAAACTATATAATTAAATTATAAAATAGTTATAAGCTATTTAATGAAAAATAGTTATTTTTAAACGCTATTGTAAATTGTTCGACTTGTCAAATAGAGGTACTTATAAGTACTATAGGAGAGGTAGTGTTTATATTGGGTATATATTTAGATAATGCAGCTACATCTTTCCCAAAACCATATGCAGTAATGAAAAAGATGATGGAATACATGCAAAATATTGGAGCAACATCTGGGAGAGGTGCTTATAAAACTGCTATTGAGGCAGATAGACTTATTTATAACTGTAGAAAAATGATATGTAAGCTATTTAATGGTAGTGATCCAGCAAAAGTTATATTTACTTCTAATATTACAGAAGCGCTTAATGTGGTGATTAATGGCTTTTTAAAAGAAGGGGATCATGTAATAACAAGCAGCTTAGAGCATAATGCCGTGTGGAGACCATTAAAAACTTTAGAGAGAGACAAAAATATAGAAATATCAACAGTTTGTTGTACTGATGAAGGAATTACTGATTACAATGATGTAGAAAAACTTATAAAATCTAATACAAAACTTATAATTTTTACTCATGCGTCTAATGTATTAGGAGCAATTCAACCAATAAGAGAAATTGGTAGAATAGCAAAAAAACATAAGGTAAAATTTCTAGTAGATTCAGCTCAGACTGCAGGGGTCTATCCTATTGATGTTGAAAAGGATAACATAGATATTTTAGCCTTTACAGGTCATAAAGGTCTTCTTGGTCCAACAGGAACAGGTGGATTTATAGTGAATTGTGACATTGATATAAATCCTCTAAAATCTGGTGGAACAGGTGGAGATTCTAAATATCCATACCAGCCTGATTATTTTCCAAATAGATATGAAGCTGGTACTCCAAATGTAGTTGGAATTGTTGGATTAGGGGAGGCATTAAACTTCATATATTCCGTTGGAATTAAAAATATAAGAAAAAAAGAAGAAGAGATTATTGAATATGCAATTGAAAGACTTAAAAGTGTTAAGAAAATAGAGATATATGGACCTAAGAAGTCAGATAAAATAGTAGGTGTAGTGTCATTTAATATAAAGAATGTAAAGGCTGAAGAAATATCATATGAACTTGATAAACAGTATGATATTATGGTTAGATCTGGATTACATTGTGCACCCACAGCACATAAAATTATGGGTACAGAAAATATCGGAACTGTTAGAATTGGCATAGGATATTTTAATGAAAAGGAACACATAGATACTCTTGTAGAAGCTTTAAATAAAATACAAAATAAGTATATGTAGTTTGTCAAATTATACATAACTTATTGGATATGATTAAAATAAAATGAAAAGGGTAGTGATGATGTGTATCTAAATAATATAAAACTTTTATTTATACAACCTTGCGTAGCTGAAAGTAAAAAAATAAGATTTAAAGCAGAGTTTTCATCAGATGTTTCCAACATAATGCCATATCTAAATTCAGTTGTGAAAAGTGGGAGTTACAATAGTAATATGCCTAGCTTTACATTTAAGAAAGATAGTAGACTAATAAATATTTACGCCAATGATATGACTGTTGCAAAAGCAATTAATGAAACCGATGCATATTCTATAATGGATTTTGTAAAAGATTTAATAAATGAAACATATGATAATAAGAATAGTATAGAACCAAATTATGAAATGAGAAAAAAACCATCGGCTTTTAAGATTTATTCATATTTACCTAAAAAAAATTGTAAAAAATGTGGAGAAACTACTTGTATTGCTTTTGCATCAAAGTTATTAACAGGAGTAAAAACACTAAACCAGTGTGCTTTTCTAGAAGAAGAACAATATAAAGAAAAACTAAAAAGTCTAAGTGATTTATTGGAGTTTGCATAGCAGCGAAACATGAGAATAAGAGTCTATACTAAAATAATATTTTTAAAGGATAGCCCCTATAGAGGACCTCATTAACTAAAGAATGAGATCTTCCATAGGAGCTTTTACAGTTAACATTGAAATTTTAATAAAAATAACCTATACTATATAAAGTATATTAGTATTTAATTAAAAGGAATTATTCTTTATAGTTTAGTGTGAAAAAAGATAAATATCAATAGAAGATGTTAGGTGGATAAGGAGGAGAAATTTTGAATCAAGACGATTTAGCAGTAAAAGTGTTTAAGGCATTGGGTCATCCTGTAAGATTTAAAATAATGAAGTTTTTATGTGATGGACCTAAATGTGTGTGCAAACTAAATGAAAAGTTTGAATATAGTCAGGCAAATTTGTCTCAGCATTTAAGAATTTTAAAAGATGCAGGTTTAGTTAAGAGTGAAAAGGTAGGGCTTGAAATGCACTACGGATTATATAGCAATGATGTTAAAAATATTATTGAAGATGTTGGAAAGTATGTATTAAATTATATAAATGGTATTAAGGAAACAGGATTGCTATAAAGTTGAGAAAATTAAATTAAAATTGCATAGATAAACATGGTTCAAAAGGGGCTGTCGCATTAGCATAAAAAATTATGCTAATGCGACAGCTCTTTTTGAATTCAGTATTTAGTTTAACTAAAAAATTTGTAAATTGAACCTTTTGGGCACAGCATGTGTCTTATATGTTGAAGGATGCTGTACAAAAATATCTGTATGGGGAAAATATGATAAAGGGAAATTTATTGCAAATGTAATTAGTATTCTCGATGAATCTAGGGAACAGCAAAAATTTTGAACCTTTTTTGTATATGATGTCTCTTAAATAATAGAGTTCTAAAAAATGAAAGGGGGATTAAAAATGAGAACTTTAAAAATGAAAATTGTTTTACTACTAGCATTTGTATTTATGTTCCAATGCTCTAGTTTTGATACAGTATTTGCAGCGGCAAATTCCAATGAGAATACCTTTATTGATTTAACTGTTGGAAATAGTTACTTTGGATTTAAGGTGTTATCAAAGACATATATAAAAGATATTGATTCAACAGTCTATGAGCTTGAACATGAAAAGACAGGAGGGAAAGTTTGTTACATGAAAAACAATGATAATTATAAAGTATTTTCAGTTGCTTTCAAAACTTTACCAAAGGACAGCACTGGTGTAAATCATATTATTGAACATGTAATCGCTGAGGAACAAAGACATAATAATGGCATGTTTTCACAAGGAAATAGTAATACTGATGCGAAATTCACATATTATCATGGAGCTGATTTGAATGAAGAAAAATTTGAAACTGCTATGAAGGGTACATTAAATTCAGTATTCTTCCCAAATATTAATGAAAATTTAATGAAACAAGAGGGATGGAGATATGATATATCTTCTCCTAGTGATGAACTTAAAGTAAATGGTATTGTATATAACGAAGAAAAAGGTAGAAAGTCACCTTATGAAGTTCTTCAAGATAAAATAGAAGCATCTTTATTTCCAAATTCAGCTCAATTTGATTCAGGAGGAAACCCCGAAGATATACCTAAACTTACTTATAAAGAACTTTTAGAAACTTATAAAAAGAACTATACTCCTTCAAATAGTCTTATTTGTCTTTATGGGAATTTAGATATTACAAAAATATTAGAATCCATAAATAATAATTATTTTAGTAAATTTAATAAAACAGCTTCAATTGATACCAGTACGAAATATGAAAAAGTTAATGACAAAATGGCTTTTTCTGAAGGATACTATTCTCTACCTAAAGGAAGCAGCGTTACAAATAAAACATACTTGTCATTAAATTATGCACTTGGAAATGATCTAAATAAAGAAACTCTTGGTATGCTTGAGAATATTCTTTCATCACCTTTAGAAAAAGCATTTTCTGACAATAATTTAGGACATCCTATTTGGGTAGGTGACAATCCTTTTAGCATAACAGCTGAAGGAGCAAATGAATCTCAGAAGGAAAAATTTCAAACTGTAGTTAATAGTACTTTACAAAACATAGTTAAGAATGGTTTTGATAAGGAGCTAGTTAATTCTAAATTTAACGAGTATGAAATGGACCAGCGTAAGGAGTCTTCATCGGCTCTCAGGGAAAAAATATACGTTAAGGATATTATTGAGGCATGGTGTGAAAATGAAAGTATAGAACAAAGTTTATTATCCATCTCTAAAATTGAAAATATTAAAGAAAAATATAAAAAAGACAATAGATACTTTGAAAATTTAATCCAAAAATATATATTAAATAACACTCATTCATCACTTGTCGTTATGAAGCCTAAGCCTGGATTGGATGATGAAAATGAAAGTAAGTTAAAGGATTCTCTAGCAAAATATAAAGCAAGTTTATCTTTAAATCAGATAAACGAATTAATAAATCAAAATAAAGCATTTAAATCCTGGCAGGATGATTATTCAAAGCAAACTTCTAAAAATAATTCTGTAGATTTAAATACTGTAAATAAAAAATCTGAAGAAATACCTTCAGAAGTAAGCGATTATAATGGAGTGAAGATATTAAAACATCCTATTTATACAGCCGGACTTCAATATATTAATCTTTATTTTGATACAAGTAAAATTCCTCAAGATAAATTAATGTATTTAGTTTTATTGACAAAAATATTAGGAAATGTTGGTACGCAAAATTATACTTATGATAAGTTATCAAATGCAGTAGGTACTAATACTGGTGGAATTACATTTTATCCTGATAATCCAAGTTTAGAATGTCCAATGTGTGATAAAGATTCTGATAAGTATTATCCTAAATTAAAAGTTTCTATGCTCACACTAAATAATAATTTACAAAATTCCTTTAACATTCTGCAGGAGATAACTAACAGTAGTAATTTTTCAGATAAGGATGGTTTAAAGAGCTTGATTAAAAAAGTGAAATCAGATATGCAAAATGATATAAACAATGACCCTTATATTTTTGTTGCTCCTGAAGCACTGTCTTACAGCTCTGATAGTGGCAAATACTATAATATATATAGCTTACCTTTTTATAATTTTATTTGCGATTTGGATAAGAATTTTGATAAGCAATCTGATGAAGTTATAAAAAATCTTAATTATGTAAAAAATTTAACATTTAATAAGAATAATTTAATTGTAAGTTATACTGGAGATGACTCGGATTATGGTAACTTTGTTAAATGCTTTGATACCTTTTTCAATAAAATAAATGGATCAAATGGAAACAGTCAAAAATATACATTTGATTATTCATCGAAGAATGAAGCATTTATAACTCCAGCACAAGTGCAATGTATAGTAAAGTCAGGAAACTACAAAAAATTAGGATATAAACCTAGTGGAAAAATGGTGGTATTTGGGACAATAGTACAAAGCTATTTAACACAAAAGCTTAGAAGAAAAGGTGGTGCTTATAGTGTAGGTGTAGAAAGAAATAATTCCGATTTTTCGTTTTATTCTACAAGTGACCCTAATCTAAAAAACACAATAGATACATTTAACACGGTACCAGATTATTTAAAAAATTTCAATCCAGATAAAAATGAGATGAATAAATATATTTTAGCATCATTAAAGTATATAGATACGCTGAGGGATCCTGAAGGTAAAGCTTCTGAAGCTGATAATATGTATATTATGGGTATAACACAGGAAGATGTTCAAAAGTATAGAGATGAAATTCTTTCAACTACAGCAGATGATATACGAAATTATGCACCTATGATGGACGCCATCATGAAGCAAAATAATCTGTGTGTAAGCGGAAATGAAAATATAATAAATTCAAATAAAGCATTATTTCAAAGTATAAAGAATTTATGCTATAACTAAAAGGATCATATAATTGGATGACAGTATGTTAGAAGTGATATAATAGTAGGTGTAATTTAATATTATTTATATAAGATTGATAACTTGAACTGGTTTTTAATTGGGGGGGAATTTATGTGTTTAAATCAAAAGCGTTTATACCTGTTTTAATTTCAATTATACTTGCATCCGCAGGTTCTGGATATTATATGCAAAAGGTAAAAGCTAGTGATGCAGCGGAAAATATAAAACAGTGGACAGAACAAAAGGATGTTAGTACAGAAAAAGTGTGGAAATTAACTTTTAAGCAGGGGTTGTTAGTTGATTGGCCGTCTTTGGACAAGGCTATTACTATAACAGATTCAACGGGTAAGATAATTAATGTGAGAATGGATGAGGCAAACTATGGTAACAGTATTTTAATATATCCTCCAAAGGATGGATATAAAGCAGGAGAAACCTATTATTTGAATGTTTCTAAAGATTTAAAACTTTATAGTAAAACAGGTTCATCTACAAGTAATCTTAAGCAGCCAATTACTATGAAATTTACGGTTAATGGCATTAAAACAATAGATATAAATAAGGATAGTTTAGTAAGTGTATCAAATAATAAGTTTGCATTTGACTTAATGAGGCAATTGACAATTAAGGACAAGGATAAAAATATAATAATATCACCCTTAAGCATAGGAACCATATTAGCTGAGACACAAAATGGAGCGGTGGGAGATACAAAAAATGAGATATTAAAGTCTATAGGGTTAAGTGATGCAGACGATAAAACAATAAATGAACAATACTACAGTTTATTAGATTATTACAATAATTTAAAATCAACAAAGCTAAAAACAGCGGATTCCATATGGGTTGATAAAAGTACGAATTTAGATCAGCAATTTATTGATACTTCACAAAAATATTATAATTCAGAAGTAAGCACGTTAGATTTCAAAGATAATAATTCAGTAGATGTCGTCAATAAATGGGTAGATAAAAGTACAGATGGACAAGTAAAAAAGATAATAGATAATATTAATACAGAAGATGCGGCAATTTTAATCAACGCTGTAAACTTTAAAGGAACCTGGTTAGATGAATTTCCTAAAGCAAATACAAAATCAGAAGAATTTAATTTATCAAACGGTCAAAAAATAAAAACGGACAATATGGAAGATATACGTGTAAATAGTTATTTAAAAGAAAACAATTTTTCAGCTGTGAAAATTCCATACTATGATGGGTTAGAAATGGATTTGTTTTTGCCGGATAAGGGAGTAGATATAAACAATTTTGTATCAAGCTTTAGTAAAAGCAATATGGACAAATGGATGAAGGACTTTTATGATGCAAGAGTCACCATGAAAATACCTAAATTCAAGCTGGAATATGAAGAAGACAACATGGTTGATATACTTAAGAAGTTGGGCATAACTACAGCTTTTGATAAAAATAAAGCTGATTTTAGTGGAATTTCACAGCAAATGCCGCTGTATATAAGTAAAATTACACATAAAACTTCTATCAACGTAGATGAAGAGGGAACAGCAGCTGCTGCGGTAACTGCTGTAGAAATGGGTACTACAGCATGTATGCCTCCAGAATACAAGAATGTTGATTTTACTATTGACAGACCTTTTGTTTTTGCAATAAGAGATTGTAAAACAGGAGCAATAGTATTTATGGGAAAAGTTGAAAATCCACAAAAGTAGTTGAAATATATCATATATAAAAGAAGTAAGTTCGAAAGAGCTTACTTTTTTTACGTAGACAATAACTTACTCAACTTTCGCATATAAGAAATTAACTTAATATAAGAATAATGGGATCTAAATTAATTCACAATTCACAGGTCACAATGTACAATTTCGGTAGATTTTTCTCCGCTAATGCTATGAAAAATCAAAAACTAAGTGGTATGAACATTAAATTTTTAGATTTTCTGTGACAACAGAAAATCGTCTTTAATTGTGCATTGTGCATCATGCATTGTGAATTAATTACTGCATGTTATTTTAAAACTGCGAAAGAGAAATAACTTATATACTGAAAGATATTTTAGAGAATTTTTCAAATGTGTGTAATGAAATTAGGGATTATACGTATTAACATATGATGAATTACTTAGCTAGGTAAAAAAATCAGAGAAAGGGGTGGTTTTAAAATATATGGAACAAACTACATTAATTAATGTTTTAGATGAAAAAAAATCTAGAGATAAAGATTTTACTTATATTTTTGAAACCTACTATAAGAGAATTTATAACTATATATATTACCGGATTAATTGTAATGAAGAAGCAGAAGATTTGACGAGTGAAGTATTTGAAAAAGCAATGATTAAAATCAACATGTATAGTGAAGATAAATCTCCTTTTGAAGTATGGCTTTTCGCTATAGCAAGAAACGTAATAAATGATTATTTTAGAGGATTAAAAAAGCATAAGGTGTTTTCTATGGATAAATTGCAAAAGGTAATATCCACGGAAAAGAATCCGGAAGATGTATTTGTAAAATCAGAGACTAATGATGAACTTTTAAAAGCACTAAATATTTTAAATACAAAAGAACGAAATATTATAGCATTTAAATTTGGAGCAAGTTTAAAAAACAAAGAAATTGCAGAAATTGTTGGTATTACAGAAAGCAATGTGGGGGTAATACTCTATAGGACAATGAAAAAGTTAAAAAAAGAATTGGAAAGAGAGGTATAGATATGAACAAAAAAAATATTGAGGATAAATTTTCTGTGAATATGGATGCTTATCTTAATGGAATACAGAATGTTGATGAATCAAACAGTGAAGAATTCAATGAACTTTTAGAAATCGGCAAAACTTTAGCAAATAAAGATTTCAGTGAAAATAGTAATAAAGAAGCTGTTTTTAATAAAACATTAAAAAATATAAATGAGCATAAAGGAGATAATATTATGAAAAAATCAAATAGAATAAAAAAGACAGTTGCTGCAGCAGCAGTATTTTTAGTAGTAGGTGGCGTATTTACCCAGACTTCTTTTGCTAAAGGTTTAGCAGAAAAAGTAATAAATAGAATATCTCTTGGTCATATAACAGCGGAACAAATACAAGAACCTTCGCAAGTGGTAATTCCAACCGATTTAAAAGGCAAAATCTTTGATAAAAATAAAAATCCTGTAACAGTAGTTACGAAAAATACAGGGAAATTATATACAAAATCAGGTGAAGAAATTGCTACAATTTTAAATGGAAAGATAGTAACAGTAACTGAGGAAAAAGCTGAAGATGAAAAAATTGAGAAGAATATGCTAATAGTTAAAAATGCTAGCAGTTTAAATAAATATACTTGTTTTAATGTTAAGCTGCCTTCCTATTTGCCAGAAGGTTATAAATTTGATAGGGCAGAATTTTATAAAGATAACGATGGAAGCGTAAGTAGTAAATATATTGATTTATATTTTACTAATGCAAAAACAGGAAAGTATATTCAAATGCAGCAAAGATTTGCTAGCAAAGAAACTAAATATGAAGATGGGACAGATGGAAAAATGGAAAAAGTAAAAGTTAATGGAAAAGACGCAATATTGTCTGATAACAAAAACATGGATTGGGAGAATAATGGGGTACTTTATAGTTTATCAGGCAGAGGAGCATTTGGAAAAACTGAATTAATAAAAATTGCAGATTCCATTAAATAAACAGAGTTTTATAAGAATAAGCATAATACTGAAGTAGCTCAGTATTATGCTTATAATATTTTTTAATAGGATGATAAAAATCAAGTTTTAAGTTAATTATAACATTTTTAATTGAACCTTTTTTGTATAAGATGTGTCTTATATAATAGGAAAATTAAAATTGGAGGGATTTTTAATGAGATTATTAAAAAATAAATTAATCTTTTTATTAACATTTGTATTTATATTTCAAAGTGTCGATTTAAGCTCGGTTTTTGCTGCAGCAGAAAATAATAATAATAATGGATTTAAACTAATAAAACAAACTTACATTAGTAGTTTGAAAACAACTGTAATGCAGTATGTCCATGTTAAAAGTGGTGCAAAATTAATATATTTAAAAAATGATGATCCAAACAAAACCTTTTGTATAAATTTTCGCACGCCGCCTTCTGATAATACTGGCGTAAATCACATAATTGAGCATTGCTTATTAGATGGGTCAAAAAAATATCCTGTAAATAATGCTGGACTTACAATGAATAATCAATCCTTATGTAAGGTTGAAAATGGACATACTGGTGAGGAGAGTACGCAATACTATGTAACAAGTTCCAATGATAAGGACTTCATGAACTTTACAGGATTACTTTTGGATTCAGTATTTTATCCAAATTTACTTACTAATCGCAATATATTTCTTCAGGAAGGGGGACATTATGAAATTAGTGCAGACAAGTCAAAAGCAAAATATACTGGCGTGGTATATAGCGAACAAATGTCTCGTGAAAATCCATCTGAAATGATGAACTATAAGTCTCCTGAATCTGTACTTCCTGATACTATATATAAATGGAATTCAGGTGGTAATCTAGGGGATATTCCTAATGTTACATATGAGAATGTAGTAAAGACTTATAAAAAATTCTATAAGCCATCAAATAGCTATATTTATCTTTATGGAAATTTAAATATTGATGAAACGCTTAAATATATAGATAATAATTACCTTAGCAAATTTGACAATGAACAAGTTGATAGCAAAATTAGTTTTCAAAAACCTTTTGTAAAAGGTGTAGACAAAACATATTACTATAATGCGAAGAGTAACACTGATAAAAATAGTACTTATTTTTCGGAGAATTATGTAATTGATAAAATTACAAATACGGAAGCAGTAAATTCTTTTTATGTATTATATGATATTCTTCAATCCAAACTTAATAAAGCTGCAAGCAATAATGGACTTAATGAGATAGATGTTATGCCTTGTCCATTTCTTCAGCCAGTTTTGACTATTGAATGTGATAATGCTTCTGAGGATCAAAAGGCAAAATTTCAAAAAATTATTGATGATACTTTAAAAGATATTGTAACAAATGGCATCTATAAGAAAGATATAAAAGCTTTAATTTCTTCTTATGAATCCCAAAAAAATAGTGAATCTTTAAATACAGCACATGGCATTCATTTAAATGATGAAATCATGCAGTCCTGGTTATTTGATGGTGATCCTACAATTTATCTTGATGCAGATAAATATGTAAATATTTTAAAGAAAGAGCTTAATGGAAGATATTTTGAAGATATGATTCAGAAGTACTTAATAAATAATACTCATAAATCTATAGTTACACTGAAAGCACAAAAAGCTGCTGTACAAGATAAAGAAAATATAGACACAAAGTCATTATCTAAAAGCCAAATTGATAAGATTATTCAAGATACAGAAGAATTAAAAGAGTGGCAGTCAGAGGTAAATTCAAAAGATGCGCTTTCAAAACTGCCTTTGCTTAGCAATTCGGATTTAAAATTAGACAAACCTGAAGTAAATACATCTACTTCAAAAGATGGAACTAAAATGTTATTTACACCGGTTAACACAAGTAATGGTTCTTATTACAATTTATATTTTGATACTTCCATGATACCGCAAAATAAAATTCCCTATATAAATCTATTGTGCTATATTCTTACAAATGGAAGCAGCGATAAATACAATCAGTTCAATTCTACAAATGGAACTGATGCCCCTACTTATGGCAATATAGAATTTTCTTCAGATGCATATGGAAGATTTGATTCCTCCACTGTATATTCTCCTAAAATAAAGGCTTATGCAGCTGTACCAAATGGTAACATAGATAGTTCATTGAAATTACTTAAGGAGATAATTAATAATACAAACTTCAATAATAAAGATAAAATAAAAGATTTTATAAATCAGGCGAAGATTTCATCAAAAGGTGAAGTTTATAAAAATCGTTTTTTGGGCTATCTTTCAGAAAAGGGTAAGTATAATGATAATTTAAAAGGATTTCCTTACTATGATTTTTTATGTGGTTTACAGGATAACTATGATTTAAAGTGGAATGAAATTCAAGCCAATCTTACAGATGTGTACAATATTGTATTCAATAAAAGCAATCTTATAGTTGGATTTGTTGGAACAGATGATTCATATGCAAGTTTTCAAAAAAGTTTTTCAGATTTTTTGAAGAATATTAAATATACAGATTCTAAACCTGTAAATTATAAATTTAATGATGCTAGTAAAAATGAAGCTATTCCTACTCTCAGTCCAAATATAAATGGAGTATATAAAGGCTGCAATATAAATAAACTTGGCTACAAATATAACGGCAGCATGAAAGTTCTTGGAGCTGTAATTAATGATTATTTAATTAATCAGGTTCGTACAAGCGGTGGATATGGAGCAGATTCAACTATAAATGAGGATGGTAATATTTATTTTAGTACTGCTAGAATGCCAGATATTAATAAATCCATGGAGATATTTAATACATTACCTTCTTATTTGAAAAACTTTAAAGCTGATAATGATGAAATGATGAGATATAAAATAGGTGCATTTAAAAAGCTAACTAATTCAGGATCACAGGTTTATTCTGCAATAAGCAGCCAGGAAGATACAATTAAAGGAAAAACCCAAAGCGATTATGAAATGGAATTGAGTGAAATTTTAAATACAACCCCTGAAGATATAAATAATATGTCTAATATGATTCAAGATGTTGTTAAACAAAATGTTTTCTTTGTTTTAGGAAATAAAGATAAAATAAATGCACAAAAGGATATGTTTAGTAGAATAATTCATTTAACAAAATAATTAAAAGTTGTGGAGGCATATAAATTGAAAAAGTTAGTTATAGTACCACTATTGTTGATAGCTGCAGTAATAATTTACTCAGTATGTAATTTAAGTCAAGCTAAAATTGCTCACGTATACTCAAATAATCAAAATTCAAATAAATTTTTAATTTTAGTAAATAAAAATCATCCTCTATCATCAATCTATATACCCGAGAATTTAACAATGCTTAATGTGGAATTTTTACCAAGTGCATCTCATGAAGAAAAGATGATGCAAGGTGAAGCAGCTGAGCAACTAGAAAATTTGTTCAAGTATGCTCATAAAAAGGATATGAATTTATATGGTGTATCGGCATATAGATCTTACAAATCACAAAAACAAGTATATGATGAGAGAGTTCGACGGGTAGGCAAAAAGCAAGCTGATGAATATGTAGCACATCCTGGTACAAGTGAACATCAAACAGGTCTTGCTATAGATGTTACAAATGAAGCTGGTTTCAAAGGCATGTTAACAGTAGATTTTGGACAAACAAAAGAGGGAAAGTGGTTAAAGGCTAATGCCTATAGATTCGGATTTATTATGAGATATCCAAAAGAAAAAGAAGCTATAACAGGTTATAATTATGAGTCCTGGCATATACGATATGTTGGAGTAAAGGCAGCAAAAAAAATGTATGATAGGAATATAGTTCTGGAGGAGTACTTAGGTGAAAAATAAACAGATTTCTTGGCATCAGATGGAGTTTTAACTCCACCTGATGCCAAGAAATCGTTATCCAGTGACGTAGATGCTCTTTACTCCTGGGAGTATTAGAGCAAGTAGTCATGGGATAAATTTGATATAATTGATGAATCTAGCAAATAATTATTTTAATCAGTAGATCATCAATAAAAATTGCATAATTTAATAAATAAATAGATTTGTAAACCTAAGCATAATGCTGTAAAATTACAGTGTTATGCTTAGGATGTTGCTTTTAAATAAGAGGTAGACACAAAAATTGGAATATTGTAAAATAAAGAAGAGAAGTTTTCCTGAGATGTGTTGTAGAAATGATTTTGAACTGAATAAATAGTTAATATCCGTTCTTTTAGTTTATTTATTTTTTCAGTTTTATCAAGTAATAATTGTTTTAATTATAAGTTATATTACACAAGATATAATGTAGCCTTTATGTATATAAGTTAATTAATATTAAAGACTATAAAGCCTTAATTTTTAAATTTTTATTGTAATTATAGAAGGGATGGGTATTATGGAAAATGATGCAGAAAAGGAAAATGAGAAGGAGGGACAAAGTAAACGCAATAAAATTATCAAAGGTACTATCATTTCTATTTGCATTTTACTTATTATATATTTTGGGATGGCAGTGTACTTCACAAAGCATTTTTATTTTGGATCTGAAATTAATGGTGTGAATGTTTCAGGTAAAACTGTGGAGCAATTAAATACGGAATTGACATCTCAGATAAAGTCATATAAGTTAAATTTAAAAGAGCGAGGTAGTAAAAGCGAACAAATTAGTGGATCTGACATTAAGTTAAAGTATAATTCAGATTATGAATTTAGAAAACTTAAGGATAAGCAAGGTAGTTATAAATGGATTATAGCATTATTAGATACAAATGATACTAAAATGACAGCTGCAGTTTCATATGATAAGCAGCTATTGGAAGATAAAATAAATAAACTCTCTTGTTTTGATAGTAAAAATGTAATTGAACCTAAAAATCCTAGTTTCAAATACTCAGATAAGGGTTATACTATTGCAAGTGAAGTATATGGAAGTAAAGTAGATAAAACTGCATTATATAAAAATGTAGTAAAGGCAATATCTAAAGGTGAAACTACTTTGGATTTGGAAGCAATGAATTGTTATGTAAATCCAAAGTATACTGTAAAATCAGTGAAAACTACCCAAATTAGGGATCTTCTTAATAAATATGTATCTTCTAAAATTATCTATACATTTGGAGATAAAAAAGAAACGATAGATGGTTCTAAGATAAATAATTGGCTTACAGTTAATGATAATTTTGAAGTTGAATTTGATAAAGATAAAATAAAAAATTATATGCTTGAGCTTTCAAAAACTTATGATACAATTGGTAAGACAAGAAGTTTTGTTACAACTTCAGGAAGAACAATAAGTGTTGGTGGAGGTGATTATGGCTGGGACATTGATTCCTCTAAGGAAACAGAAAACTTGATTGCCTATATTAAACAAGGTGGAACTGTAAAAAAAGAACCAGCATATAGTCAAACTGCGGCATCTCGTGGAGCTAACGATATAGGAAATACTTATGTTGAAGTAGATTTGAGCGATCAACATTTATGGTTTTATAAAAATGGTTCACTAGTAGTACAAGGAGATGTTGTTACAGGTAATGTAAGTCAGGGACATCCAACACCAGAAGGTGTTTATTGGGTGAAATATAAAGAAAGACATGCTACATTAAAAGGTGAAGGATACAGTTCACCAGTTGATTTTTGGATGCCATTTAATGGAGGTATTGGAATACACGATGCAAGTTGGAGAAGCTCATTTGGTGGAAACATATATATGTCAGATGGTTCACATGGTTGCGTAAATTCACCATATTATTTGGCAAGGACAATATTCCAGAACATTGATAAAGGTACTCCAGTTGTTTGTTATTATTAGTATGATACTATACGATTTTAGAAATATGTATGATTAGATAATAATCTATATAATTAACATAAGATAAATTAATTGAAAAGGTGATAATTAAAAAAGTTATCACCTTTTTTAATTTTTTGATATAATGTAGTTAAATAATTTTTGCTGTATTTTATCGAAATAGGCAGTATATAAGGATATATTACATTTATCCGATTGCTACCATTGCTAATACCCCTATATTCCATCAAGGTGGGGGATAAGCACTGTTACGCATCTGGATAAGTGATTCTAATGTTCAGCTGGAGAAAAGCCATCCTTATAAGCAAACTCCATCTGAACCTAAGAATTACTTTATATTAAAATATAAAGCCAATAATGTTTTAATATCAATAAATTGAGCGGAATTGTAGAATTATATTACAGATGGGGGTATAGTATGCTTGTATCAATAAGAAAAAAAATCTACTCAATTTTTAATAAAAATAATGAACTGTGGAAATACGAAAGTATAAGAATATGTTTAATATTTTTAGGGATTAGTTTACCTTGGGTTTACTTTTCTGATAGAATTGCAATTAAATTTGCTAGTGATGATAATATGTTTTTAGCTATAAATGTATATAAGGGATGTCTATATGTTGTTATAACTACATTTGTTTTATATTTATTAATAAGCAATCTTTTAAAAAAGGTTGATCTTGTGGAAAAAAAACTTAATGAAAGCTATAAAGAAATATCATTAGTTAATGAAGAACTTAAAACATATGTAAAAAAATTGATTGATTCCAAGAAAAAATTAAGACTTCAATGTGATGAAATCATTAAGAATGAAAAGAAATTAAGTAAAAGTGAAGAAAAAAACAAGGCTATTATTAAGGCATTACCCGATGCATTATTTGTCGTTAATGATAAAGGGTATTTGATAGATTGTATGTCAAGTGAAGAAAAATATGTGCTCATGCCCAAAAAAGGTTTTATAGGAAAGAATATTTTAGAAATTTTTCCTAAAGGTATGTCAGAAAAACTCTATGAAAAAATGCAGGTAGTGCTTAAAGAAGGAATATTGGATAGCTTTGAATATAAGGTGTGGATTCGTAATAAGGAATATTATTTTGAAATTAGAATAGTAAAAAATAATGAGAAAGAAATACTTGCCATATCGAGAAATGTTACTGATGAAAGACAAAACGAAATGGAATTGAAATTAAGTGAAGCCACTTTTAGAAACCTCTTTGAAAACTCATCGGATGCTATATTTATAATTTCAGATGACAATATAGTTGATTGTAATATAGCTATGGTTAAAGCATTAGGATATGATTCAAAAACATTTATACTAGGTAAGAATCCACTTGAGTTTTATCCTGAAAAACAGCCAAATGGAGAAATAACCAGAGAAAAAGTTATTAGAATGCGTAAAAGTACTATAGAAAATGGAAAATGTAAATTTGAATGGTGGTATAAAAAAGCCGATGGAAATGTATTACCAGTAGAGGTTATGTTAACGACTATTTTTCTTAATGGAAAGAAAGTTTTTCATTCACTATGGAGGGATATTAGAGATAGAAAGGAAATGCAACTTAAATTGGAATATTTGAGTTACCATGATCAATTAACAGGTTTGTATAATAGAAGATTTTTTGAAACAGAATTAAATAGACTAGATGTAGAAAAAAGTTTACCACTTACAATTGTTATGGGAGATGTAAATGGTTTAAAACTTGTGAATGATTCTCTTGGTCATATTATGGGAGACAAACTCCTTAAAAAGGTGGCAGAAGTCATAAAAAAGGGATGTCGAAAGGAGGACATTGCTGCTAGATGGGGAGGAGATGAATTTGTAATCTTATTACCTAAAACAGATGCTTTTCAAACAGAACAAGTTCTTAAACGTATTAAATCCATAGCAGCAAAAGAAAAGATAGGCGCCATTGATATATCTATTTCCTTTGGATACGAAACTAAGAAGAGTAGAAAAGTAAAAATTCAAGAAACTTTCAAAAAAGCTGAAGATTACATGTACAAAAGAAAGCTTTTTGAAGGGCCAAATATGATAGGGAAAACTATAAGTGCTATAATTACTGCACTTCATGAAAAAAATAAAAGAGAAGAAGAACATTCTCATAGAGTTTCACTATTATGCAAAGATATGGGTGAGGCTCTCGGTCTACTTGAACATGAAATTAGGGAATTAAAAACTGTTGGATTGCTTCATGACATAGGAAAAGTAGCTATAGAGGAAAATATACTCAATAAGCCTGGAAAACTTACAGAAGAAGAATGGCAGGAAATAAAAAGACATCCAGAAATAGGATATAGAATACTTAATACAGTAGATGATATGTCAGAAATGGCAGACTATGTATTGGCTCATCATGAGAGGTGGGATGGAAATGGATATCCAAAGGGTTTAAGGGAAAAAGAAATACCACTTCAATCGAGAATTATAGCTATAGCAGATTCTTATGATGCTATGACCAGTAAAAGAAGTTATCGAAGTGCTTTGTCAGAAGAAGTTGCTATAGGGGAACTAAAACTTAATGCAGGCACTCAGTTTGATCCAGAACTTATAGATGTATTTATTAACAAGGTATTAGATAAACTGCATTGTTAAAAGGGATAACACTAGTAATAAATTAAAAATGATTTGCAAAAGAAGGTATGGCAATGAAAAAGGTTGTAATTTGGGGTGTAGGACAAGGTGGACAAATGATGAGAAATCTTTTAAGTCCAGATATGAAAGTTGTGGCATATTGTGACAATAATAAGAAAATGCAAGGTACTAAGATTGACAGTATACCTGTTGTTAATGAGCAGCAGCTTTTGGGTATAGAACCAGACTATGTTTATGTAGCAATTTTAAACAAAGATGCCTGCAGGGAAGTAAAATTACAAATTGAAGCGTTAGGAATCAAATGCAATATTATTAGTATTACTGAATATCGTCAGCAGTTAGATATTCGTCTTGCAATCTTAAAGTTGATTGCTAGAGAAGTGGAGCGGGGAGATATTCGAGGAGATGTAGCAGAATTAGGAGTATATCAAGGAAAATTTGCAGCTGCAATAAACGCTTTATTTCCAAAGAGAAATATATATTTATTTGATACTTTTGAGGGATTTGACGGGCGTGATATAGAAATTGAAAAGAAAAATGAATTTTCCCGCAGTGAAATTGGAAAATTTAATGATACTAGTATTGATATGGTATCCAGTAGGCTTCCTTATAGAGAACAGGCTATATTTAAGAATGGATACTTCCCTGATACTGCATATGGAATAGACGTAAATTTTGCAGTGGTTAGTTTAGATGCAGATTTGTACCAGCCAATATATGAAGGATTAAAGTTTTTTTATCCCCGTATGAGTGTAGGAGGATATATGATTATACATGACTATAATAACACTCAATTTTCTGGAGTAAGGAAGGCAGTACAACAGTTTTGCAGGGAAGAAAATGTCTTTGTAGTTCCAATATGCGATTTACATGGAACTGCTGTAATAGTTAAACAGTAGATATACACAAACTTTATTGGGTATAGATTTGGTTTTTACACAAATCTATACCCATTCACATCTAATATGCAAAATTTCCATTTATAAATACGGGAATTTCTTTTCCGTCTTCTGTAACTCCGGTTATATCTAAATCCTCCGTTCCAACCATAAAGTCAACATGCTCTAGAGAAGAATTTATACCTGCATTTTTTAAATCTTCTTTACTCATATTTTCACTATCTTCTAAACAGGTAGGGTAACCTTCACCTATAGCTAAATGGCAGGATGCATTCTCATCAAAAAGTGTGTTGTAAAATAGTATATTGGAATTGGAAATAGGGGAATTAAAAGGTACTAATGCAACTTCGCCTAGGTAATGAGAACCTTCATCTGTTTCAATAAGATTTTTTAGTGTTTCATAACCTTTTTCACAGGTAAAGCTTATAATTTTGCCATCCTTAAAGGTTAAAGAGAAATTTTCTATAAGATTTCCATTGTAATTTAAAGGTTTTGAACTTACAACTTTTCCATTTACACCCCATTTTAGTGGAAAAGTGTACACTTCTTCTGTAGGCATATTTGCCATGAATTCTATTCCTTCAGGCGTAGAGGATGAACCACCAAGCCATATATGATCTTTTGAAAGTTCAATCTTTAAATCAGTACCTAGTGAATTTTTGTATATGAGATATTCAAATTTATTTTTATTGAGAAAATCCATACTTTTTTTAAGATTTGCTTTATGAATATCCCATGCCTTTATAGGATTTGGTTCATCTGCTCTTACAGTTTTAAATATAGTATTCCACAGTTTTTCAACTGCTTTTTCTTCTGAAAGGTCTTCAAAAACTTTTTTTGCCCAGGAATTAGTTGGAACTGATATAACACACCAGGAATTTTTATCTGTCATAATCCTCTCTCTATATTCAGAAAGTGCAATATTTTGGGCTTTGCTTGCTCGCATTAATCTTTTTGGATTTACATCTTTCATAAGTTCTGGATCTTGGGCATAAATACTTAAGAATGCAGCTCCGGATTTAGCATAGGATGTATATAATTCCTTTTTCCAATTTGGAAACTCATCAAAAATTTCGTCTTTTCCATTTAAATATTTAATTTTTGTTGAAAGCTCATCACTCCAATTTATTATTACATCTCGTGCACCTTGTTTGTAGGCAGCTTCAGAAATTAATCTGGTAAATTCAGCACATTCTATTGGTGAATTTATAACCAATATTTGATTGTCTTGTATATTAAGACCGGCATTTACAACTATTTTTGAATAATTTTCTAAGTAATTTTTATTCATGTCTATATCTCCTTTATCTTCATAATTGCTCTGAGACAATTAATTCTATAGAACTTTTTTCAATTAATTGGTTATACGCTTCAGGTGGAAATTTATCTGTTATTAAGTAATCTATATCATCTAAATCACAGTAAGTTACTAGAGAACAAATATCAAATTTTGAATAATCTGCAAGTATAAATACCTCGCTGCTTTTTTTTACTGCAATTTTTTTAATTTCACTTTCAAGTGGAGAAGAATTTGTAATCCCATTAGTTAAGGATATTCCTGTGGCATCCATAAAAGCTTTATTTATATTATAATTTTTAAGCAGGTTTAAAGAATCTATTCCTGAAAAAGAATTTGTTTCTCGATTTAATGTTCCTCCAGTTGAAATTATGTTCAAGTTAGTATATTTTAAGCAGTTTATGATAAAGCTTAGATTATTTGTTACTATAGTAAGGTTATTTTTATCCTTTAAAAAATCTCCCATATTTAAAGTTGTTGTACCTGAATCTATAAATATTATATCTCCATCTTTAACGAAACGTGAAGCAGCTTTTGCTATTAAACCGTTAGTGTAGGTATTTTTTATTTGATTTTCATTAAATGTTGATAACAGTTTAGAATTTGATGCAACACCCCCATATACTTTTTTTATGTTTCCTCTTTTAATTAGTTCCTGTATGTCTCTACGTATAGTGTTTTTGGATACATTAAAAACATCCGTTAAGGTATCTAAGGTTACAGTATTTTTATTTAACACATATTCCTCTATCTGGTTTATTCTCTTTGATTTCATAATACCATACCTTTCAAAAATCTAAATTTAATATGTTAATAGTAAAACATCATGCAGCATTAGTGAGTTTTACAGGGAATATATTCATATTCTAAATATAATTATATATAAAAATTATTAAAAGTAAATAATTGAGAAGATGTTATTTGTAAGTTAAGCAGAATAAACTTAGTTATGAATAAATAAAAAGGATATTATGGTAAAATATTGACTAAGTTATAAGAAAAGTGATAACATTTAATCAAAAGATACTCAATATATAATAAATAAATAACCATCACAAAAATGATAGGAGAGATGATTTAAAATGGTAGAAGCTTCTAACATACAAAAATCAAGGCTTTTGAAAAAAATATCTATTATATCAACATTCGGAGGACTTTTATTTGGATATGATACAGGAGTTATAAATGGCTCACTTACTTTTATGTCAAGAAAAGATCAATTGAATTTAACAGCTGTTACTCAAGGTGCTGTTACAAGTTCTCTAACTTTAGGAGCAGCTTTAGGGGCAGTCTTTACAGGACGTTTATCTGACAAATATGGAAGAAGAAAGCTGCTTAGAACACTTGCGGTAATTTTTTTCTTTGCAACTTTAGGCTGTGCACTTTCACCAACTGCATCAGTTATTATTATTTGTAGATTTATATTAGGATTAGCAGTAGGTGGAGCATCAGCTATTGTACCAACATTTTTATCAGAAATGGCACCTTCAAGCATTAGAGGAAGTATTGTTTCACAAGATCAATTTATGATTGTATTAGGACAACTGCTAGCTTACATATTTAATGCTATTTTAGGAAGTATTTCTGGGAATCCTGGAATATGGAGATATATGATAGCAATAGCTACTATTCCAGCAGTTATCTTATGGTTTGGAATGTTACTAGTTCCAGAAACACCAAGATGGCTTGCTGCAAAAGGAAAAACTGATAAAGCACTTGAAGTTTTAAAAACAATCCGTGATGAAGTGGAAGCACAAAAAGAACTTAAAGTAATACAGAGTAACATAAATAAAGAGGAAAATTTGAAACGAGCAACTTTTAAGGATATAAGTACTCCATGGATTCGCCGTCTTGTACTAATTGGCATTGGTATAGGTATAGCACAGCAGATTGCTGGAGTAAATATAGTTATGTATTATGGCACAACGATTTTAGAGAAGGCTGGATTTGGAGTTAAAGCAGCTTTAATTGCTAATATAGGAAATGGAATGGTGTCTGTTACTTCGGCATTGGTTTACATGAAATTTTTAGCAAATAGGTTTAATCGCAGGACTATGTTATTATTAGGATATGCTGCTACTACTTTATCAATGGCTGCGTTGTCTATAGTTACGTTTAAGTTAACAGGATCAGCATTACTTCCATTCTTAGTTATTGCTTTAACTATGATTTTTTTGGCTTTCTTTCAAGGAACTATTGGCCCTGTAACCTGGTTAGAAATGTCTGAAATTTTCCCACTAAGAGTAAGAGGCTTAGGTATGGGAATTGCAACATTCTTTTTATGGATAGGTACATTTTGTGTTGGGTTTATGTATCCTATATTATTGAAGACAGCCGGATTAACTTGTTCATTTATTGTATTTGTAATATTTGGTGTTATTGACATATTGTTTACTTATAAATTTGTACCAGAAACACGTAATAAATCTTTGGAAGAATTAGAAGAATCCTTTAGAAACTATAATATGAAAAATTGTAAGGAGACATATGTACAAAGTTAGTGCATTATACGAGAATAAATTTTATTATTTAAATTATTTTTAAGCTGTATTCCCATATTTGATGGGGGTGCAGCTTTATTATGTCTTAAATATATAAAAATGTGCTAATATCTTTTAACTTAAATATAAGGACTTTTTAACCTAATTTTAATCTACTAAGTGGATAATATATAAGAGAATAAAAATTATTAAATTTTAATTACGAGGAGGAGAAAATATGCGTTTAAATATTTTAAGAAAAATAGATATGTTTGATAATTATATTTTACTTTCTATTAAGAAGTATGTACAAAATAAATATTTAGATATGTTGATGCCTATAGTGACAGATATGGGTAACCTGGGTATTGTTTGGATTATTATAGCTATTATTTTAATATTAGATAAACCGTATAGGATGATTGGAAGTGTAGTGATATTAACATTAATTGTGAGTACAATTGCTGGAGAGGGAATAGTGAAACATATAGTGAGACGAACTAGGCCATGTAATCAGCAAAATAGTTTGAATATGTTGATTTCAAAGCCCATATCTTATTCTTTCCCTTCAGGACATACTTTGTCTTCCTTTGCTGCTGCAGAAGTGCTGTCCATGTATTTTACTGAGTATAAGTTGATATTTATAGGAATAGCATTTTTAATAGCTTTATCCAGAATGTATTTGTATGTTCATTATCCAACAGATGTTATAGCAGGAGTTATACTTGGTATATTATGCTCAAAATTAATTTTTATAATTTTGCAGGAAGGATTTATGGAAAAGGTTGCTATGTTTTATCAAAATATATTATGAAAAATTGTTTTTAATGATTACTAATTATTTTCTCCTTTTTTTTGCTTTAATAAAAAAGTATATTGCAACAATTAAAATAGTAGCATAGGTTAAAATTTGACCAAAAAATCTCTTGCTCATTTATATTATATTTGTGATATATCGTTATTTTATTTAAGGTGTATAAAAATCCTTATCTTGTAATCCTGAATGTACCTGCTGCATATAATTATGCCAAATTTGTCCTGGGTATGTTCCACCATATAAGTTATCAACATACCTTGGTATATCATATCCAACCCATACTACTGTAGTATAGTAGGCAGAATATCCGCATAACCAGCCATCCTTTTGGTTACTTGTTGTACCAGTCTTAGCAGCACTGGTAATTCCATCAAGCTTTACATTATATGCAGTACCCCAGGTATTTTCTAAAGTGCCTTTTAAAATATCTGACATTAAATAACTTGCATTATAAGTAAATATTCTTCTCTTTCCTAAGTTATTTTCATAAATAGTTTGTCCCTGGCTATTTACAATACTACGTATGCATGTAGGAGCAATAAATTCGCCTCCCCTTGTAAGTGTCGAATAAGCAGATGCCATTTCTATGGGAGTTACTCCATAAGTTAAACCGCCTAATGCAGCAGATAGAGTGTAATCTTTTTTTACAATTTTATTGAAATTCATATCTCTTACGAAGGATAATCCATAAGTAGGTGTTATATCATTAAATACTTGGTATGCCACACTATTTAATGACATTTGCACAGCTGTTCTTATAGATATATCTCCCATATAAACATCACCATCATTATGAGGACCTCCATTTGTATAATGGTCATTTATAATACTTGTGTCATCATATCCTTTTTCAAAGGCAGGAGTATAAACTGCTAAGGGTTTAAAAGATGAACCAGGCTGTCTAAAGCATTGAAATGCCCTATTCAAATAATCTTTTTCGGGACTTGTTCTACCACCTACTATTGCTATAACATATCCAGTTTTATTATCTATTGAAACGGATGAACCCTGCAGAGAATATATTCCTTTATTTTGTTCTGTAAAATCTAGCAGCCCAGTATCTAAGGAATCCTGTAAAAGTTTTTGTTTATCCATATCTATAGAAGTATAAATTTTATATCCATTAGTGCGGATGTCATTTATACATTCGTTATATACATTAGAATAATTTTTATCATAACTAGCTATATCCTGCTGTGTATCGAATGTATTTCTAAATTGGAATCCATTTAGCTTCATAAGCACCCTTGCAGCACAATTAAGAGCATAGGATTCAACCCATACATTTCCATCATATTTTTCTGGATTTAATACAATTTTATAGTTAACTGCTGTAGTGTACTGATAATCTGTAATATAATCATTTTGTCTCATTGATAATAGAATAAGATCTCTACGTTTTAATGTATTGTTTATATTCCTTATAGGGTTATAGTAAGTAGGATTATTAGGTATTGCAGCTAAAAAACATATTTGTGATAAATTAAGTTCATTACAACTTTTGTTAAAATATCTTCTTGAAGCCGCCTCAATGCCATAAGCATTATTAGCAAAATTAATATTATTAATATAAAATTCTAGAATTTGTTGTTTAGTATATTTTTGATCTAATTTTATGGCAATTATTATTTCTTCTAATTTTCTTTTATAAGTTTTGTCAAAATTTAAAAACACAGTCCTAGCTAGCTGCTGTGTAATTGTACTTCCACCCTGTGTAATTTTTCCCTTGTTTTTTATAATAGAATATAAAACTCTAAGATTTGCTTTTATACTAAGAGCACCATGATTAAAATAATCTTTATCCTCTATAGATATAAAGGCATTTTTTGCAGCTTGAGGTATATAGAAAGATGTTAAATATAGAGAATTTTTCGAACCATATAGTCTATTTATTACAGTGTTCTTTGAATCATACAAATAAGTTGTTTGATTCCCATGAAAAGTGTTGTATGATATAGAATTTATTTTAGCTGACGCATCATTATAGAGTGATACTGCTATAGATAAATACTTAATACAAAAGAGTAATATAACTATTAGAAATACAAAAAAAACCTTGAGCAGTATATGTTTTTTTACTTTATGAATTTTTTTGCTTTTTTGCTTTTTTGGCAATTGAGTCACTTCCATTTTTAATTGTGTACTTATAATATCCCCAGTAAATTTTTTATATATACTTTAGTTTGGAACTGCAATGTATTTAAAACATCTTCTTTTTTGAACTCCTAAGCACACTAAAAATTTAAAGTCATATACTAAAAAGAAAAGAATAAAAAAGGGGACTATGCATGACATTAATTTTATCTGCATTATTGTTTAGTTTATCCTCTAATCTAGATAATGTAGTTGTAGGTATTGCTTATGGAATAAAGAAAATAAGGATAGGAGTAGTTCCTAACCTTGCAATAGCAGTTATAACTTGTACAGGAACATTTCTATCAATGTCACTTGGGGTATATATATCAAAATTTTTACCTCACTCTATAGCAAATGCATTAGGTTCTATAGCCATTGCTATATTGGGAGTATATTTTATAATTCAAAGCATAATAAAACTTATAAATAATAAAAAATCAAGTGAACTTGCTTTAAAAGATATTACTGATATGATTGAATACGCCGAAAAGTCAGATTTGGACAACTCTGGGGATATAAACATAAAAGAAGCTCTTCTTGTAGCATTTGGGTTAACCTTTAATAACTTAGGTACCGGCATAGCAGCTAGTATAACAGGAGTTAATATTAAATTTACAGTCATATTTACATTTATATTGAGTATTCTTACAATTATAATTGGTGAAGCTGTAGGCAATCACGTATTGGGTAAATTATTTGGTAAATATGCACCATTAATTTCAGGCATATTGTTAATAATACTTGGTATAATTGAATTCTTTAATTGATATTTTTTAGTTATTTTGCCAATTATTATATAAACAGAGTTCTTGACACAAAATTAGAATAATTAGGTACTGCCTTAAAATACATTTTGAGGCAGTATATTTTCTAAGTAACATATTTTTAACATTTGATTTCTTAAAAAATATTTACAACTAAGGAATATATGTATATAATAAGAAACGTATTATTACTAATTAAAAGTATAATTTAATAACATTGTTAGGTGAGATTACTGTATAAGACATACGCTACTGCCCAGAAATGTCGAGAGACACCAATGGGTGAGCAGGTACTACCGGATTAAGGTTTTACTTAATGTAGCTGACAACATTCATAAAAATATGAATGCTTATGATCTAAGCTTTACAGAGTCAAAGCTCAACGAGTGAAGATGTACTATTTTTTGTCTTGGAATTTATTAAGAATCCAATCTCTTCATTTTGTTGTGAAGAGATTTTTTTATTGTATAAATTACCAAGCTAAGGAGAGTGATGAATTTAATGGACGGTGACCCGTGTCATAAATGTAATGATATAAAATTTAGAGATTTATTGGTAAAAATATTATAGGGATGTACTTGCATTAAAAACTTTGCATTGTGCATCCTGGAAGCAAAGGAGTGTATACAATGCAATTTACAAGTGTTTATTTAAGCAGAATATTGGGTAATAAAATTTATACTAATAGTAAAGAAGTAATAGGAACTTTAAAGGATGTAGCTGTTGATGTGAATTTTCAAAATCCTAAAGTTACTATAGCTGTTGTTAAGACAAAAGAAGGAGTAAAATTTATTTATTTTGATAATATCAGTGTTTCTAAGGAAAAAGGACAGTATGTTTTAATGTGTAGTGAAGTTCAAGATAAAGATTTAGGTGACTATATGTTACTGAAAAAGTATGTTTTGGACAAACAGATTGTTGATGTTAACGGAAGAAAGGTAGTTAGAGCTAACGATGTTAGATTAGTTATAGTACCATCAGGTATGTTCATTGCAGCAGTAGATATTGGCATGGATGGGCTATTAAGAAGAATTGGAATTGCTAAACCATTAAAGAGATTAGGATTTAAAATATCAAGTAAACTAATGTTATGGGATGATATTCAAACAGCTTTTACCTCAAAAGATATTTTACTTTCTAAAAGTTATAATAAACTATCCACACTTCATCCTTCAGAACTTGCAGATGTAATTGATGAACAAATGAATATCATAGGGATTGTTAATATGAATGATATTTTCCATGAAATTACCAAATCCAATAAAATGTATAGATAATGGGGATGCTAATGATGAATGCAAAAAGAAAAACATGGATGACAAATTTATTAATATTTTTAAGTGTTTTAGGTCCTGGAATTATAACAGGTAGTGTAGATAATGATGCAGGTGGTATTACAACATATTCTGTAGCAGGTGCTACTTATGGTTACAAATTACTTTGGTCATTAATCCCATGCTTTATTGTACTTCTTGTAGTACAGGAAATGAATGCTAGAATGGGTATAGTTACAGGTAAAGGGCTAGCAGATTTGATTAGAGAAAATTTTGGCGTTAAGGTAATTTTCTTTATGTTTATTGGACTAGTAATTGCAGATATAGGAAATACAGCTACGGAGTTCGCAGGTATTGCAGGTAGTATGCAGATTTTTGGAGTAAGTAAATATATATCGGTACCACTAGCTGCTATTGCAGTATGGATTTTGGTAGTAAAAGGTACATATAAGACTACTGAAAAGTTATTTTTAGTTTTTAGCATATTTTTATTATCCTATGTTGGCTCTGCATTTTTTGCTAAACCAGACTGGAATGAAATAGGACATGCGTTAATTCATCCTGTTATTGAAACTAATTATGACTATATAAGTACAGTTATTGGCATGGTGGGAACTACTATTGCACCCTGGATGCAGTTTTATATGCAGTCAGCAGTTATAGAAAAAGGACTTAAGATGGAAGAATTTAAATACGAATTTTGGGATGTTGTTGTTGGAAGTGTTATTACAGTAGTAGTTGCTTTCTTTATAATCGTAGCTTGTGGGGCAACACTTTATAAAAGTGGAATCCAAATAAATGAGGCTAAAGATGCTGCATTAGCATTAAAGCCACTTGCTGGAGCTTTTGCTTCTCAAATTTTTGCTTTTGGATTATTTATAGCTTCTACTTTTTCGGCTACAATACTACCTTTGGCTACAGCATTTTATATTTGTGAAGCTTTTGGTTTTGAGGCTGGTATAAATAAAGAATTAAAAGAAGCACCACAATTTTTTACACTATTTACTATAATAATTATTATTGGAATTAGCATTATATTGATTCCAGGAGCACCTTTAATTCAGATAACATTATGGTCACAGGTTATAAATGGTGTGTTACTTCCTGTAGTTCTAATTTGCATGATGCTTATGGTAAATAATAAAGATATTATGGGTGAATATGTAAATGGTAGAACTAAAAATGTAATAGGATGGGTAACTATTATAGTTCTAATTATATTAACAGTTATTTTAACTTTTGAACCTATCATAACTATTTTAAAAAAATAAGAAATTTTTAATAAAGACTTCTACATTTCATTAAAGAAGTCTTTATTAAATTGTAATTTTGCCAAATTATTAGCTTAATGCTTTAACCAAGGATTTTCCAAATTCTTCAGCACCATCTGGGCCATCAGCGGTGATAATGTCATTATGTGCAACAACATGCTGCTTAACATAGGTTACATTATTTGCTTTAAGTACTTCTTTTTGTACATCAACTGGATAGCAAGTTGCTTCTCTTCCAGAAAGCAGTCCTGTTTGTGCTAAAGTAGCTGAACCAGCACAGATTCCTGTTACAAGAACTTTATTTTTATATGCTTGTTTTAAATAATTCAATACTTCTTGGTTTCCCCATATATAATCGTTTGTACCAGATCCTCCAATTACAGCAATGACGTTGTAGTCTGTAGCAGTAACATCTGAAAAGACTTTTTCGGAAACTACTTTACCTTTGTAGTCACCAATAATTTCACCTGTTTTAGTACTTGCAACAGTTACCTTAACTCCAGCATTTTCAAGTGCCTCTTTTGGTTTAAATAATTCATCTTCATTAAACCTTTCAGGTGGTATAATTAAAAGGGCTTTTTTACTCATAATTTTATTCCTCCTAAAAATCTTTATTCCTATTTAACAAATTTATATTACTATATATTTGGTGCGGTGTTAAGAGTGCACTTTTTTGTAACAAGGTTACAATTAGGTTACTATTAAAATATATAAGGAGGCAGAAACAATGTCAGATACATTTAGAGATGAAATCAAAAATAAAATATTAAATGGGGATTATGACTGTGAAAAACAACTTACTTTATCAATTATAAGTGGAAAGTGGAAAATAGTTATTCTATGGCATTTAGGTGTTGAAGGGGCACATCGTTTCAGTGATCTTCAAAGGCTATTCCCCAAAATATCTCATAAAACTTTAGCAAATCAACTAAAAGAATTGGTGGAAGATGGAGTTGTACATCGAG
Source organism: Clostridium sp. AWRP (assembly GCF_004006395.2). Taxonomy (NCBI): domain Bacteria; kingdom Bacillati; phylum Bacillota; class Clostridia; order Eubacteriales; family Clostridiaceae; genus Clostridium; species Clostridium sp. AWRP. The sequence goes on from NZ_CP029758.2 coordinate 1,748,552, forward strand.
AGGTTTATCCGGAAGTTCCTCCGAAAGTCGAATACTCTATGACTGAGCTAGGAATGACACTACTTCCTATATTGGAAATGATGTATGATTGGGGAAAAAAGCGAATGACAGAAATAAAAAAACAAATAGATAAATCAAGCTATTTTTAAGCCACATTCCTATAGTTAATAGGGATGTGGCTCTATTTATAATGTTTTAATATATTCAACTAATTGTGTTTATTAAAATTTAATTTAAATATTGATTTTATATATCACTATGATATAATAAATAACATAATATATCATAGTGATATATAAAACAGAGGTGAAATTGAATTGTCAAAAGTAAATAAAACAAAATATGCTATTTTGGGAGTACTTAGCCATATATCAGGATCTGGATATGATATTAAAAAATTTTGTGATTCTTCTATAAACTATTTTTGGAATGAGAATTATGGACATATATATCCTGTACTAAAGAAAATGGAAGAAGAAAAACTTATAACAAAACAGGTTGAACAGACAGAAGGAAGACCCAGTAAAAATGTTTATTCCATTACAGAAAAGGGAAGAAAAGAACTAAAAGAGTGGATTATGCTTCCTGTGGAAAGTATTCCTAACAGGTCAGAGCTTTTACTAAAGATTTCTCTTTCAGGAAATGTACCTACACAAAATGTTATTCAAAAAATTGAGAATGTAAAAGAAGAGTGCGAAAAAGAATTTGAGGAATATTCGAAAATTGAAGATGCATTTAACACAGGAAAGATAAAATTGGATGAAAAAAATTTAGCTTTGTGGAAGTCGACTGTTAGGTTTGGAAAATATATTGAAGAGGCAAAATTAAAGTGGTGTGATGAAACACTGAAAAGTTTAGAAAATATAAAAGATTTATAGATTAAGGAGATGTATAAAATGAAAGTGTTAGCTTTAAATGGAAGTCCAAGGGGAGAACAGGGAAATACAGAGGTTATTTTAGAAAATTTCCTTAAAGGATGCTCGAAAGCAGGAGCAGATGTAGAAACTATATATCTTAAGGATAAAAAGATAAACCACTGCAGCGGCTGCTTTACATGTTGGACAAAGACGCCTGGAAAATGTGTTTATAAGGATGATATGAGTGAATTGCTAGATAAAATAAAAGAAACAGATGTAATGGTATATGCAACTCCTCTATATTATTTTACTGTAACTGGAATAATGAAAGATTTTATGGATCGTATGCTTCCTATGAATAAGGGTGAAATAGTTAAAAAGGATGAAAAATATTCTCATATCCGTCGATTTAGAAAAGAACCAGTAAAGACTGTTTTAATCTCAAATTGTGGGTTCCCCGGCAGATATAATTTTTCCGGCTTACTTGAAACTTTTAAAGTTATGACTAAGGGAAATCTTGCAGCGACAATTTTAAGTGATAAAGGTGGGGTACTTGCTGCTTCTAAAGATAACGATATGCTGAAAAAATTGTATGAACCTTTCTTTGAGGCAGTAGAAAAAGCTGGAGAAGAAGTTATAAATTGTGGATATATAAAAGATGATACACAAGCTATACTTGACAGAGATGTTATTGATACGGAAATGTATTTAAAGAATGCAAATAAAAATTGGAATGAATAAATTGGAGGTTAGGTATGGAAAAGTCATATGCCAATGGTGCGAAAAATAAAGGTTCAATATTGAGAAATATATTTAATAGGGATTTTGTTGTAAGTGCTATAGTACCTGTTGTAATATTTTATGTTTTTAATAAATTTAAAATGACTCTTAGTGGAATCATATTTTCTGGTTTGTGGAGCATAGGTGTTGTTATAGCAAATTTTATTAAAACAAGGGAACTTAACGCTCTAGCAGTAATTGCTGCAGCTTTTTCAGGAATTGGTTTGGTGGGAAGTATTATTTCTAGAAATGCTGCCTTTTATTTTGTATCTCCTCTGGTTGGAAACGCCTTGGTTTCTTTAATCTTCTTTTTGTCCTTATTGTCTAGGAAATCTTTGATTGAAGTAATAGTGGAACAAAGTTATTTGAAAAATGCTCCAGAAAAGATGAAAAATGATAAAGAACATAAATTTGTTTGGAGGTTTCTCAGTGCAATATGGGGATTTGGTAATCTAAGTCAAGTGATTTTGGGCGCTATACTTCTTAAAGTTGTATCCATGAGCTTATACTATGCTGTAATTAATATATATGGTAATATTTTAAGTATTTTACTCCTGGCATTTTCTATCACATTCCCCAAAATATATTTCAAAAAGAAAAGACAAAAGATTAAAAATTAGTATTGACAACGGGGAAAAAAAGCTTTAATATATAAAACAAGTTAGTAATATAAAACCTGTGAAAAGAAATAGTAAATATAGAAATTTAGTTTAAGCGAATTTGGGGTAGTGTAAGCCAAGTACTGTAGTCTGTATTGAATGGGTCTTGGAGGTGTAATGCAAAATTATAGTAGCAAAAACCGGTAGTCTACCGTTAAAAGGACAGGGTATCGAGTAAATCTGTACCTGGAAAAGATAGTTTGTATTTAGGTGGCATAACGAAATTCAACATTTCGTCCTTTAAGGATGAGATGTTTTTTATTTTTCAAAAAATTCACCATAAATGGAGACTAATTTGGGTGGCAACACGGTCATTTCGTCCCAGTTTGAGGATGAAATGGCCTTTTTTGTATAAATTTAAATCAAAGAGGTGGTATTTTGTGATCAATCTTAAAAAAGAAGAATTTTATTATTATAAAAATTTGAAAAAGACCTTTCCTTTATTTATAAAAATGAATGGAGATGAGATTACCCCTATAGGTATTTATTACAGCTTGGAAGGAAAAAATAAATTCTTATTTGAAAGTATATATTCTGAAAATGAAATAGGAAGATATTCTTTTGTAGGAATGAATCCCTATAGGAAGATAAAAAGCTGCGGAAATGAAATATGTGTAGAAGATGAAAGCGGAGTAAGAAATGTTCAGGGAAAAGTGTTGGATTATATAAAGAAATATTTAAATGTACCTTATGATAGCCTTGGACTTTCCATACCATTTACAGGAGGAGCTATAGGTTATGCAGGATATGATGTAATAAGACAGTATGAAAAGCTGCCAGTGGAAAATGAAGATGTTTTAAAAACACCGGAAGCATATCTCATGTTTTATAAATCTTTTGTGTGTTATGACCATTTTAAGCATGAAGTTTATTTTATTTACAATGTGGCAGAAGAGGGTGAAAGTTCTTACGAAAGTATTGTAGACTCTCTGGAAAGTTTGAAGGACATGATATGTACAAGTAATGTTATTCATAAACTTTCAGAAGTTAAAGAACGCAAAAAATTTACATCGAACGTTTCAAAAGAAAAATACTGCAGCATGGTAGAAGAAGCAAAGGAATACATAAAAGCTGGTGATATATTTCAGGTAGTTTTGTCACAAAGGCTGAAATTTGAAAGTACTTCAGATCCTTTTGAAGTGTACAGAAGATTAAGAGCTAAAAATCCTTCACCTTATCTTTTTTATATAGACTTTGAAGAATTTAAAGTAGCAGGTTCCTCTCCAGAAAGTTTAGTAAGTGTAAAGAATGGACGGGTTATGACTAATCCTATAGCAGGTGCAAGACCAAGAGGCAAAACTTTAGAAGAGGATTTAAAATTAAAAACAGAGTTATTAGAAGATGAAAAGGAAAGAGCAGAACACGTGATGTTAGTGGATCTGGGGAGAAATGACATAGGGAAAATAAGTGAGTTTGGAAGTGTAAAACTAGATAGATTTATGGATGTAGATTTTTACTCTCATGTTATGCATATAGTTTCCAAGGTTTCAGGAGATTTGAGAAAAGATTTGGGATATTTAGATGGATTAATATCTTGTTTGCCTGTAGGAACTGTATCTGGAGCACCTAAAATAAGGGCTATGGAGATAATTGATGAGCTTGAAGATACTAAAAGAGGTATATATGCTGGTGCAGTTGGATACTTTTCACTTAATGGAAACATGGATACCTGCATTGCCATAAGGACCATACTCTTTAAAGATGGCCATGCGTATGTTCAGGCTGGTGCAGGAATTGTGTATGACTCTGTTCCAGAAAGAGAATATCAGGAAACATTAAATAAAGCTATGGCTATGATAGAGGTGATATAAGATGATACTTTTAATAGATAATTATGATTCATTTACTTATAATCTTTACCAGTATATTGGTGAAATATATGAGGATATAAGAGTTTTTAGAAATGACAAAATATCACTGGATGAGATAGAGAGGTTAAAGCCTGAAGGAATAATACTTTCCCCAGGACCCGGTATTCCTGAAAATGCAGGTATATGCATAGAGGTTGTAAAAAAATTTGGAAGTAAAATTCCTATTTTGGGGATATGCCTTGGGCATCAGGCTATTGGATGTGCTTACGGTGGAAAAGTAGTGAGAGCAAACAATATAATGCATGGAAAGACATCAGAAATAAGCATAGTTCCAAATAAATTATTTAAAAATTTGGAAAATTCTATAAATGTTATGAGATATCACTCTCTCATAATAGAAAAAAACACTTTACCAGAAGAACTTGAGGTAATGGCAGAAAGTTTGGACGACAGAGAAATAATGGCTGTGAAGCACAGAGAATATGAAGTTTATGGACTCCAATTTCATCCGGAATCAATTCTTACAGAGAAGGGAAAGCAAATAATAAAAAATTTTTTAGGGGGGATTTGTAATGTTGCAGCAGATAATAGAGAGAATCATATGTAAAAGTAATTTGGAGGAAAGTGAAGCCTATGAAGCTATGAATGAAATAATGCAGGGAAATGCAGAAGATTCCCAAATAGGAGCTTTTCTAGTAGCCTTGAGAATGAAAGGTGAAACTGCAGAGGAAATAACAGGATTTGCAAGGGCTATGAGAGATAATGCAGAGGATTTAAAACTAGAGTCTGAGTATGTCATTGATACTTGTGGAACAGGAGGGGATGGAGGAAGAACATTTAATATATCCACAGCAGTATCCTTTGTAGCTGCAGCTGCAGGAGTGAAAGTGGCAAAACACGGCAACAGAGCAGTATCAAGTAAAAGTGGGAGTGCAGATGTACTTGAAAAGTTAGGCTTTAATATAAATTTAGAACCAAAATATGCTTCCAATTGTATTGATAAAAACGGTATGGCATTCTTGTTTGCTCAAAAGTACCACCGTGCAATGAAAAATGTAGCCGGTCCAAGAAAACAATTGGGTATAAGAACTGTATTTAATTTATTAGGTCCTCTTACGAATCCAGCTTTTGTAAAAGGCCAGGTACTTGGAGTATATGATAAGAATTTGACTCACACAGCTGCAAAAGTACTTTCAAACTTAGGTTGTGAAAGAGCTATGGTAGTTTGCGGAGAAGATGGACTTGATGAAATAACTAATACCTCTAACACCTATGTGAGTGAATTAAAGGATGGAAAAATATCAGATTATAAAATAAATCCAGAAGATTTTGAAATTAATGTATGCAGTATGGATGACATAAAAGGATATACTGCTGAAGAAAATGCAGCACTTATACGTAAAATCTTTCAAGGAGAAAAAGGTGCTAGAAGAGATATTGTAGTTTTAAACAGTGCAGCAGCTTTATATGTAGGAAAAGCATGTGAAAGCATGGAAGAAGGAGTGAAGATGGCAGAAGGCATTATAGATTCTAAAAAAGCTTATGAAAAGATGAATGAACTCATAAAGTGCAGTAATAATTTTTAGGAGGCATGAAAAAATGATACTTGATGAAATAGTGAAAGCTAAAAGGCCTCAATTGGAACTTGAAAAACAAAATATGCCTCTTACTAAAATAATAGAAGGATGCAGCAGTAAAGTTACAAGAGATTTTAAAAAACTACTTGGCAAAGAAGAAATATCTATTATTGCAGAGATAAAGAAAGCATCACCTTCAAAAGGTATTATTGTAGAAGATTTTGATCCTGCCAGCATAGCCCAAATATATGAAAGCATAGATATAGATGCAGTGTCTGTACTTACAGAAAAAAATTTCTTTAAGGGAAGTGACAAATACATAAGCAAAGTAAAAGTGGCAAATTCAAAGCCCATTTTAAGAAAGGATTTTATAATTGATACCTATCAAATATATCAATCCAAATTTATAGGTGCAGATGCTATTTTGCTTATAACAGCCATCTTAAAAGATAAATTAAAAGATTATTACAATTTGGCACAAAGTATTGGACTTCAATGTCTGGTGGAAGTCCATGATGAAAAAGAACTTGAAATTGCACTTGAAGCTGGATGTTCCATTGTAGGAATTAACAATAGAAACTTAAAAGATTTTACAGAAGACTTGAAAAATACAGAAAGAATTATAAAGAAAATACCAGATCAAGTTTTAGTAGTTTCTGAAAGTGCTATAAAGACTCCAGAAGATATAAGGTACTTGAAAGGTTTAAGTGTAAGTGCAGTGCTTATAGGAGAAACTTTTATGAGAAATATTAAAGATGAGTACAAATTAAGAGATTTTATAAAACAGTCCAAGTTTTGAAAAGGGTGAATTTATGACATTAGTAAAGATATGTGGTATAAGGCAAGTTGAAGATGTGAAAATTTTAAACAAGCTCCTCCCAGATTATGCCGGATTTGTGTTTTGTGAAAGTAAAAGGCAGGTTACTTTAAAATTAGCAGAAGAGCTTATTAAAAATTTAGATAAAAAAATAAGGCCAGTGGGAGTTTTTCAAAACAATAGTTTGGAAGAAGTGAAAAATACAGCAGAAATGTTGAAGTTAGATGTAATCCAGCTTCATGGAAGGGAAGATGAAAGTTATATAAAAAGTTTGTATCCATTTAAAATATGGAAAAGCATGAGCATTGAGGTAAAAGCTTCATTAGAAAATTTAAAAGACAAGATAGATAAAATACCAAATTGTAATGTGGAAGCAGTACTTGTAGATAGTAGTATAGGTGGAAAAACTGGAGGTACAGGTACAAGTTTTAATTGGAATGTATTAGAAAACTTAAATATAAATAAGAAATTGGTACTGGCAGGGGGGCTTAATCCAGATAACATAAATACTGCTTTAGAATGTGTGAAACCCTATGCAGTAGACGTATCTAGCGGGGTTGAAGAAAATGGTGTAAAGAGTTTTGAAAAAATAGATCAATTTATAAAGAAAGTGAGGAATTTTTAATGGATGGAAGATTTGGAAAATTTGGAGGACAGTATGTACCAGAAACAATAATGAATGCAGTTATGCAGCTTGAAATGGAGTTTAATAAAGCAATAAAAGATGAAAAATTTATAGAGGAATATAGGTACTACCTTAAAGATTATGTGGGAAGAGAAAATCCACTGTATTTTGCAAAGAACTTTACTGAAAAATTAGGCGGAGCAAAAATATATCTTAAAAGAGAAGACTTAAATCATACGGGAGCACATAAAATAAACAATGCACTAGGGCAGGTGCTCCTTGCAAGGAGAATGGGTAAAAAAAGGGTTATAGCTGAAACAGGAGCTGGACAGCATGGGGTAGCTACAGCTACGGCAGCTGCTATCTTTGGCATGGAATGTGAAGTATTTATGGGTGAAGAAGACATAAGAAGACAAGCTCTTAATGTATTTAAAATGAAAATATTAGGATCAAAAGTAACATCTGTAACTTCGGGAACGGGAACCTTAAAGGATGCTGTAAATGAAGCTATGAGAAATTGGGTGTCAAATATAGAAGATACCTTTTATGTAATAGGTTCTGTAATGGGACCACATCCTTATCCAACTATGGTTAGAGATTTTCAAAGGGTAATTGGAGATGAAGCTAGAAAGCAGATTCTGGAAAAGGAAGGAAGACTTCCTGATTATGTCATAGCTTGTGTAGGCGGTGGAAGCAATTCCATGGGAATTTTTTATCCCTTTGTAGAAGATACTTCTGTAAATTTGGTAGGAGTAGAGGCTGCAGGAAAAGGACTTGATACAGATGAACATGCAGCTACTATATCAAAGGGCTCTGTAGGGGTAATTCACGGTATGATGACTTACGTACTTCAAGATGAGGATGGTCAAATACTTCCTGCTTATTCTATATCAGCAGGACTTGATTATCCGGGAATAGGACCGGAACATGCATATTATCATGATATAAAAAGGGCAACTTATGAATCAGCTACAGATAAAGAAGCAGTGAATGCATTTACTTACCTGTCACAGGTTGAGGGAATAATTCCAGCACTTGAAAGCTCTCATGCACTGGCTTATGCAATGAAGCTTGCTCCAAAACTCAGTAAGGATAAAATAATCATTGTAAATTTATCAGGAAGAGGAGACAAGGATATAAACACTATAGCTAATATAATGGGGGTGGAATTATAATGAATAGAATAGATTTAAAGTTTTCAAAGCTAAAGGAAAGAGGAGAAAAAGCTCTAATACCATTTATAACTTCTGGAGATCCAGATTTAGGCACTACTGTAGAATTAGTAATTGCAATGGAGGAGGCAGGAGCAGATATAATAGAACTTGGAATACCTTATTCAGATCCTCTGGCAGATGGACCTACTATACAGGCATCTTCAAATAGATCCCTTAAAGGCGGAACGAAAATAGTAGGTATAATGGATACAGTGAAAAAGATAAGAGAAAAAACAGAAGTACCTCTTGTGTATCTTGTTTACTATAACTCTATATTCAAGTATGGCATGGAAAAGTTTATAAGAGAGTGCAGCCAGTGCGGAGTAGATGGTATTATAATACCAGATCTCCCTATAGAAGAGAGAAAGGACATCGCAGCTATTGGAAAAGAATATAATGTACATCTTATTCCACTAGTAGCACCTACTTCAAAGGAGAGAATAAAAAAGATAGTAAAAGATGCGGGTGGATTTGTATACTGTGTTTCTGTAAATGGTGTTACAGGTACAAGAAGCAGTATAAATACTGATATTGAGGAATATATGAATATAATTTCAACTTATACAGACGTTCCAAAAGCACTTGGATTTGGAATATCCTCAGCAGAAATGGCTGCAGAATTCAAGCCTTATTGTGAAGGCATAATTGTGGGAAGTGCAGTAATTAAAAAGATAGAAGCTGGAAAAAGTAAAGAAGATATAATTAAAAATGTAAAAAAGTTTATTAAAGAATTAAAATTAGCTTAATGCAAAAAATGCTATTTTCACATTGTTAATAAATTTGACACTCAAATAACATATTTGTAATGTAAATTTAATTAGAATTAGATTATTCATATTTGCTTGAAAGAAGGTTGGTATAGTGAATAAAAAAATTAAATTTACAAGAGAAAGTATTTTGTTATCATTAATTTTAATATTATCTGCGGTGTTGAATTTTGCTAATTTGGGTATAGAAGGAAATGCAAATACTTTTTATGCTGCAGGTGTAAAAAGTATGATGATGAATTTTAAAAATTTCTTTTTTGCATCTTTTGACCCAGCAGGTTTTGTAACCATTGATAAGCCACCTTTAGGCTTTTGGATTCAAACTATATCTGCAAAAATATTTGGATTTAGTGGATGGAGTATAATTCTTCCACAGGCTCTTGCAGGAGTAATTTCTGTTGCAATTATATATTTTATTGTTAAAAGATCTTTTGGAGCTTCAGCAGGACTTATTGCAGCATTGTGCCTTGCAGTAACACCAATATCTGTAGCAGCAGCTAGAAATAATACTATTGATAATTTGCTAGTTATGTTTTTATTGTTAGCATGTTTAGCTGCACAGATAGCTGCTGAAAGAGGCAAAATTAGTTATCTCATATTGAGTTTGGTTCTTATAGGCATAGGATTCAACATAAAAATGGTTGAAGCCTATATGGTAGCACCTGCTGTATATATAACATATCTTCTTGCTTCTACTATGAGTTTTAAGAAGAAAATAAAGGATCTTATCTTAGGTACAGTTGTACTTTTAGTAGTATCACTATCCTGGGCTATAGTTGTAGACTTGGTGCCAGCAAGCAGCAGACCTTACATAGGAAGCAGTACCAATAATACAGTTATGCAGCTTATAATAGGTCATAACGGATTAGAAAGAATTGGAATAAACGGAAGAAATGCTGATAAAGGTGAAAAACAGCAGGGAACATTAAAAAATGAATTTAATAAAAACAATATTAAAAGAACAGCAGGCTTAGGTGACTTTAGAAACAGATCTAATGGATCAAATAAAAATAAGTCATATGTTAATAATGCACAAGGCGGTATGAGATCTAACTCAAAGTCCGGTATTTTTAGATTATTTGGTAATGGCAATATGTCAGATCAAATATCATGGTTTTTATTATTTGCTGTGATTGGATTTATTGCTGCAGCCATAAAGGAAAAGTTAAAGGCTCCTTTTGATAGTAAAAGAAAGTTATCTTTAATATTATGGGTTATGTGGTTATTGACTGAGTTCATATATTTTAGTTTTTCAAAAAATGTAACGCACACATACTATTTAACAACAATGGCACCATCTATTGCAGCTTTGACTGGAATCGGATTGTCAGCTATGTGGACATTTTATAAGGAAGGTGGCTTAAAATCCTGGATTTTACCAATAGGACTTATTGCAAATGGTTGTGCTGAGATACTTATTTTATCTTATAATTATAATAGATCAAATGGATACAAGATTGTAATTATAATAACAGGGGTTTTGTGCATTCTATCTTCACTAATATTATGTATAATTAATTTAATTAGAAGTAAAGAGAAAAGTTCAGGTTTTAGTAATAATACAGCATTAAGTAAAACACTGGCTAGTATTGCTTTTATAGGAATTTTAGCTGCTCCTACAGTGTGGTCATTTACTCCAATGATATACAAAATGAATGGAAGCAGTCCGTCAGCTGGATTGGAGCTTGCAAGGAGTAATCAGCAAAGAGATATGGGTAACACCAATAACTCAAAACTCATAAAATTCTTAGAAAATAATAAAACAAATGAAAAGTACCTTGTTGTAGTGCCTTCAGCTAATTCTTATGGTTCGGATTTAATACTTAAAACTGGCCAACCTGTAATGGCACTTGGAGGATTTAGTGGATCAGATCCTATACTTACAGTAGACCAGTTCAAAAAATTAGTTAGTGATGGAGCTGTAAGGTATGTTTTGGTAAGTTCAGGTAATGGCAGAGGCTTTATGGGTTTCGGGGGTTCTGGAAGCAGTTCGAATAATGATATTGCTAATTGGATTAAGAAAAATGGAAAGGTTGTTCCAGATAGTAAATGGAATAATTCTAATACGTCCAAGAACAAGGCTGAAAATCAGAGAACTAATGGATTTGGCGGAGAAAACAATTCTATGAAATTATATGATTTAAGTAAATGAGGCAAAATGGAGGTATTGAAGTAAAATAAACAGAGTTCTTGGCATAAGATGGAGTTTTGACTCCACCTTATGCTTATTAAAATGAAAGTAAACTTCATTTATAAACTTCATTTTTTCAGCCATTTAATTTATTTTTAATACAGCTTTAATAACTTTACCATTGTGAGAGTCTTCAAAAGCTTTGTTAATATCTTCAAAATCATAGAATTTAATTAATTTATCAAATGGAAATTTGCCTTCTTTATAGTATTGAATTAATTGAGGAATAAATAACTTTGGAATAGAATCACCTTCTACAATCCCAATTAGAGATTTTGCTTCACCCATTAATTCTTCTTGTACGTTAATGGTCAAATCTCCAGTTGCTCCCAAAACTACTGCAGTACCTAAGAAACGAACACAAGCAAGAGCTTTCTTTACAAAATCACCAACTCCAGTGGTATCAATTGCATAGTGGCATCCTCCATTTGTGATTTTCTTAATTTCACTAACTATATCATCAGTTTCTTTTCTGTTTATAGTATGAGTTGCTCCAAGCTCTTTTGCAAGTCCTAAACTGCTTGGATTTCCTCCTACTGCAATAATTTTTGAACATCCTGTAATTTTAGCTGCCATAATAGCACTCATTCCTACAGTTCCACATCCAAATACCGCAATAGTAGAACCAAATTTTGGATTTAATCTATTTAATACAGCACCTGCACCTGTTTGAATGCCACACCCTAGGGGTCCCACCAATGCAAGATCTATATCATCATCAACCTTTATTGCACTGTTTTGATTTACCACTGCATAAGTTGCAAAGGAGGATTGTCCAAAGAATGAAGATATTTCTTTTCCATTTTGTGAAAGTCTCTTTGTACCATCACTCATAACACCACCAAAATTAATTGCATTAAAATTCTCACATGCATGTTGATGTGCACTTAGACAGTTTTCACAATGTCCACAAAACCCAAAGGAAAACCCAACATGGTCACCCTTTTTAAAGTCAGTAACACTACTACCAACCTCTTCTACAATACCACAACCTTCATGTCCAAATACTGCTGGTAAAGGTACCGGAATTGCTTGTAGTTTTGAAACTTCATCAGTATGACAAACACCACTTGATACTATTTTTACAAGTATTTCATCTGCCTTTGGTGCTGCTAATTCTATCTCTTCAATTTTAAAATCTTGTCCTTTTTCATGAACTACTGCCGCTTTTATTTTCATAATAATCCCCTTTCTTTAAATATCTAGTGCACGATAGTATCCGTTTGTAACTGCATCAACAACACGACCCGGCTTGATACAGTCACCTGTTTCAAATACACGTGGTGCTGCGTTATAGAAGCTGTCTGCAACTGCACGGTCAGCTTTCATACCTGCTGTTAACAAAATGCTGTCAGCCTCAAAAGTAACTTCACCATCGGTTGTCTCACAGACAAGTCCTTCAGCTGTAACAGCCTTTGCCTTTGTATTTACATTAATCTTGATATTGCTGCCCCGCATTGCCCTTACCATTGCATTTTTGTGCATAAAGTAAGAATCTGCTGCCCAGTCGCTTTTCATCTCAACGATTGTAACATCCTTTCCAAGGCTATTCAGATAAATTGCAGATTCGCATCCAACAAGACCTCCGCCAAGGATAACAACCTTGTGTCCAAGTGCAGGAGCTTTTTGATGAAGGACTTCAAGACCAACAACTTTCTTATTATCAATTCCAGGGATTGGTGGAACAATCGGTTTAGCTCCAATAGCTGTAATAATGACATCAGCATTCTCTGCTGCAGCCTGCTCGGCAGTAAGCTCTGTATTCAAACAAACCTCAACGCCTGATTTTTCCAAACGTCCTTTTAATACGTTTACAAAGTTGAACATATCCTTCTTAAAAGGAATATATTGTTCAGAAAGAAGCTGTCCGCCAAGTTCACTGCTCTTTTCATAAAGAGTAACAGAATGGCCACGATCAGCGGCTGTAATAGCTGCTTCCATACCGCCTGGACCACCGCCAACTACGATAACTTTCTTTGGCGTTGTGACTGGGAATGCATGTTTATTTTCCAGTTCATTACCAATAATTGGATTTAGTGCGCAACAGAATGTTCTATTTGTTAAATAATTGAAGAAACAGGTATAGCAGCGGCAGCAGCGATTAATATCATTTGCATTTCCTGAAAATGCTTTCTCCGGGAAATATGGATCAGCCAGTGATTGACGTGCAATTTGTATGATATCTGCTTTTCCTGAAGCAATAATTTCTTCCATCATGTCCGGATCATTTAGTCCACCTAATGTAGCAACCGGTGTCTTCACGTGCTTTTTAATCTCAGACGCAAGATATACATTATATCCATGTTCAATAAACATAGATGGGTGAGTAAGTGTAAATACCTCTGGATCCTCATGAATACCGGCAGAAACATGGATAATATCCACCTTTCCATCCAGCATTTTGGCCATCTTTATGCCTTCTTCGATTGTGTATCCATCTTTCGTATACTCTGCTCCACTCATACGGAATTCAATTGGATAATTAGGTCCAACAGCTTCACGTACTTTTTCTATTACCAGTAGTGGAAAACGCATACGATTCTCCAGACTGCCTCCCCATTTATCTGTTCTGTGATTCATGGTTGGAGAGCTGAACTGACCAAGCAGCCATCCATGACCACCATGGATAAGTACCATGTCAAAGCCAGCTTCTTTCACTAGCTTTGCACCTTTAGCAAAACAATCCGCAACTCTATAGATATCCTCATCTGTCATGCTGCGAACCTGAAGTCCTTCTGGATTTATTTCATCATTGGGCCCAATTAATGTGCCATCAGCATTGCCATGACTACGGGCATTGCCATATTTTCCTCCGTGGGCGAGTTCCATTACTGCATTACAATTGTGACGATGCATGGCGTTTGCAGCTTCCTTAAGTGAAGGGAGAGACATTATGTCATAGAGCTTTATTTCCTTTGTGTGTGTACGACCAATAGCATCTACAATACCAAGACCAATGGCTACACTGGCAAGACCACCGCGTGCACGATTTTCATGGAATGCGATTTCTTCTTTCCTCATATTACAGTCTGCACCTAATTCCGGGTTGGACATAGGCGCACCAAAAATTCTGTTTTTAAAAGTAACTCCATTAATCTTAATAGGACTGGCAAGATATGGATAATATTTGTTTTTCATATCCTTTTCCTCCTTTTTTATCTAAGTTTGATAATTTCTTGACACATTAAGTATATATGATAAAATTAAGACAAAAAAGAAGAAAAATTATTGTATATCTACAACCAAAAGGTTGCATGTAGAAGATTGCTTCATGAACATTTGCAATTTTTAATTATAGTTGTGCTATTTTCTATAAGAAATTTATTATACAATGTGTGATAATTTATTATATTTAAAAAAGTTATAAAGGAGGATGAGTTATGACATTCAGACAAATGGAAGTCTTTATAGAAGTATGTGAGTGTAAAAGTATCAATAAAGCATCTGCGGTATATCATGTGTCCCAGCAAGGCATATCCAAAATAGTCCGAGAACTGGAAAAAGAGCTGGGATGCCAACTGCTTTACAGAAATAGAAATGGAGTATCTCCCACAAAATATGGTGCGTATTTTCTGGATGAATGTCGTATTATTCTGGAACGAAAAAAATATATGTATTCCCATATTTCTCAGATAAAAGATGTGCCTCAGGAAACCATTTTTCTTGGTATGGCCTTTGGCGTAATTTCTGTACTGCCTTATAAATTGATTACAGATTTTGAGAATACACATCCACACGTGAATATTGAATATTCAGATCATGCAGACTTTTATTTGGAAGAACTTTTGAAAAAAGATGAATATGATTTCTGTATTACAACTGGTGTTACAGATGCAGACCGCTTTTCTGCTGAATGTTTAATGCAAGAACATACATATTTGTGTATTCCGTGGACACACGAATTATACCACAAAAAACATATCCAGATAAATGATTTGAACTGTCAACGATATGCCATGTTTAACACACAATTTCACATACGCCACAATTTCGTTGCGACTTGTCGAAATGCAGGATTTAACCCAATTATTGATATATCATCTGGTGATTTCAACTCCTTAAGAGAGATTGCACAACATAATAACCTTCTGTTTGTTGTTCCGGAACATACCATACGTTCGGATGATTCCAAACTCAGATATTATAAATTCCCGGATGATAACTTTAGCTGGAACGTATATTTTGTAAAGAAAAAAAACAAAGTGCTAACTGAAAATATGTTGGCATTTTATCGATATATAAAACAACAACTTCCTAAACTCAACAATCATGAGGTACAATAGTTTTCCATGATCTTAATGAATAGCAAGCTCAACCTTTTAAATATCCCTTGTACCTATTGAGGCCACTGAAAAACTTTAGTTTTTTAGTGGCCTGCTTTTATTAGCTGTATTTTTTTGAAAAAGTACTTGATAACATTTAGTAATATGTCTTATAATATAGTAAAGAACTATATTTATATTATGATGTACTTTTAAAGATGAACTAATTTAGTTAGGAGTGCTGCTCTAATGGAATTTGAAAAGGAATTATTAAAAGGCTATATTGACATAATCGTTTTATCAGTTTTAAAACATAAAGATATGTACGGGTATGAAATAGGAAAAACAATAAAACAGGAAAATAAAAACTTTGAAATGAAGGAAGCAACTTTATATGTATCCTTAAAAAGAATGGAAAAGAGAAATTACCTGGAAGGATACTGGAATGACGATGAAAATAGTGGCGGTGGAAGAAGACGCTATTACAGAATTACACAAGAAGGTTTGAATTTTTTCGGAGAAAAAGTTCAGGAGTGGAGGGTTCTTAGGGAATTATTAGATCATTTTTTGGGGGTGAATATTAATGAATAAAATTGATTTGTATGTAAAACGTATTTGCAGCAAATTCAATGGATCTGACAAAGATATCCAAATACTTAAGGAGGAACTGACATCAAACCTGAATGATGAGGTGTCAGAGCTTCAAAATCAAGGTCTCAGTGAAGAGGAAAGTATACAAATTGCTTTAAAAAATTTTGGCGAAGAAAACAATGTTATTTTAGAAATGAACAGCATATGGATAAGAAAAAGTGAGGTTACTTTGAAGATTATAAAAACGGCAATTGCAATTTTCATAATTGGATGTGTTTTCCTTGCAATTCACATCGCTTTTAATAATGACAGTGTTATTTTTCAAAATTTTACTTCTTTACTTTTTAACATTTCTTGGATTATTGGGTGCATTGCTTTTTACCAACACATTAATATTGAGAACAAAAGCGGATTTTTAGCTCTAATAGTCCTATGTGATATCGTTTTTAGCGGATTTTTTGTTTGTTGTATACTTTTTCCAAATAACATAAAAGAAACCTTACTCATTATATTCGGTATTGTATTAATTACAGTTTTAGCTATGAAGGTATATTTCATCAAGAATAAACTTTAAAATCTAAATTAAAAGTATGCTAAAATAATAAAATTTAATTTTTATGGGGAGGTTTTATTATGTCTAACTTAAATCCTTTTAAAATTTTATCAAATCTTGAAAATGAAAAATCAGAGGTTAAGAAGCTGACTATCACAGATGCAGTAGTTGCAGTAATTTCGTATATGCTGATATCGTTGTTTACTTTAGAAATCAGTTTAAGTGTTATTCGTTCATCCAGCAATAGTATATTACAATTGTTACTATCTATTTTTGTAGTAGGAGTTACTTTTTTTGCAGTCACTGCAGTATTTTATGCATATTACATTACTAATCTTAGTAAAGATAAAATCAAAGAAAGACCAGTAAAAAAATTCACTTTAATTAATGTATTACTTCTAATACTAATTGTTTTAGGTTATCTTATGTTATTTAATTCACTTCTGATGCCAATAGATAAAATTCTTCCAGGATTTAGTTTATTTACGGAAGGCATACAACTTATTAGTAAAAATCCTATATTTCTTATTGGATATTTAGGTATTATTGGACCTTTATTAACAGAGTTTGTATTTAGAGGGATTATTGTCGGTGGACTCTCAAAAAAAAATTCCAGCCTAAAAGCGATACTGTTATCTTCACTTCTATCCGGGATATCTACTTTTACCCCTGCAGGATTTATGTGTTTTTTTATACTTGGAATCTTATTAGGTTATCTTTATATAAAAACTCATTCATTATATTTGTGTATAATTGGAGATATACTTTATAGCGCAATTACAAGCATTTTGCTTCAATACTATCCACAGTTTTTAGTACTAATCAGTTCAAATATTCTTATTATAGCTATGTTAACTGTCATTGGGCTTTTGATAATATATTTTGGCATGAAAAAACTTTTCTCAAATATTGCAAAAATGTCACTTTAAATGGTAAAATGTAAGCTAATTCTATGGCAGAATATATAGAAATGAACTAAAATAAGTATATCAATACATTTATAGAGACAAAAAACTTAAAAATGTTTAAATTCTTTGACATACAGGGGGTATTTATGAAATTAAAGAAAAGAAAATTAGTGGTTATACTAGTAATAGCAGCTATTATAATTGCTGCAGCGGGAATATTTGCTTACAACTTGTTTAATAGAAAAGTAAGTTCGCCTGTACTCAATAATGCAAATAGAAATGAAAAGTGGACAGCAGATTTAAAGTTTGTAAAAAATGAACTGCCTAAAAAGCATAAAAATCTGTTCTTTTCAAAAAGTAAGGTTGAATTTGATAGGAATATGGATTTACTTATAAATAAAGTTGATAAATATAATGATATGCAAATTAAATGGGAGCTTACAAAAATAATAAGTTCTATAAATGACAGCCATACATCTGTTGTTATGCAATCCAAATCATCGTACCCTGTAAGTTTTTTTCAATTTGAAGACGGAATTTACCTGGCAAATTCATCTTTAGCATATAAAGATTACTGGGGTAAGAAATTAGTGGCAGTAAATGGGTATTCCATAGAACAATTACACTCAAAACTTGATCCTATTATATCTAAAGATAATAAAGCTATTTTGAAAAATCAATTTTGCAGTTTACTTAGGTTCCCGGGTGTGCTTAAATTT
The DNA here is from genome assembly GCF_004006395.2 of Clostridium sp. AWRP. Classification (NCBI taxonomy): domain Bacteria; kingdom Bacillati; phylum Bacillota; class Clostridia; order Eubacteriales; family Clostridiaceae; genus Clostridium; species Clostridium sp. AWRP. The sequence goes on from NZ_CP029758.2 coordinate 1,766,883, forward strand.
GCAGGAATAGCAAAAAAGGATGATGCAGTTTTTACTTTTGAGGGGCCATCAAATATTAGTGTTACTGTAAAGCCTTTAAATAAAGAAGAATTTGATAAAACTAAATTTTTATCTGATGATCCCAAATATATAAATAATATTCCACTTTCAAAGCAAAATTCAGATAAAAACTATTGGTTTAAGTACATTGAAAATAGTGGTGTAATCTATGTGAAATACAACAGTTGTTCGAATATGAAAAATTATTCTTTTTCAAGCTTTACAAAGGATGTATTTAAAACTCTTGACAGTAAAAAAGCTAAAACGTTAGTTATAGATTTACGTGACAATGGCGGTGGAAATTCTAAAATGTTTGATTCTTTTCTAGATGAAATAAAAAAGAGAAGCAATATAAATAAAAAAGGAAATTTATATGTAATTATAGGAAGAAAAACATTTTCTTCTGCAATATTGAATACTATGGATTTAAAAAACAGTACAAATGCCCTGCTTATTGGGGAACCAACTGGCGGGAAGCCAAATCATTTTGGTGAGGTTAAAATAATACATTTATCAAATACCAATGTAGATATACAGTATTCTAGTAAGTATTTTAAAACAACAAGTAAAGATACGGATTCTATTTATCCTGATGTAAATATTACTTTAAAAGCATCGTCTTATTTTAATGGTAAGGATGATTTTTTAAACTATATTTTATATAGACAAAGTATTAAGTAAAAAAAGTGTACCTGCATTTGAAAAAAATACGGGTACACTCTTTTTTAACTATTTGAGTCGAGTAAATTTATATTGAGATTATTAAACAAGTTATTATTGTAACTTTTAGCAGCTTGCTTTTGTAGATTTGCTTTTTTAATATCTTCTGCAGCTATTTGTGATAACATTCTATTTTCTGCTTTTCTCTGTTCCTTTAGTCTCTTTAACCTTTTTTCTAATAATTCATCAAATTGAGTCATAAGAGATGGGCTACTTTTTGAAGACGGATTATCAGTTGCAAGACCACCAGCACTGCACATATCGCCATTTGCATCATAATAACTACCAAGGCTTGTTACTTTGTTACCACCCATTTTAGCTGCATTTTTCAGCCAATTTAAAGCCATAGGTTCATCGCCAAGGTTTTTCTCAAGTTTTGCTGCAATTTTTGGATCGTTTGCTGCTTTTTTTAAATAAGCTGGATCAATTGTAATGGGTGCATGATCTATGTTGGTACTTGTTGCTATCATTGCTCCCTTTGAAAAATGACCAACCATGATGTTTAAGTTTGGAAATTTAGCACAAAGCTGTTTATAATATTCGTCTACAGAATTACTTGTAGTTTTAGATGTTGAGTTAGACTCAGTAACTGATTTTGAAGCGTCAGTTTTTGTATTAATATTTGATTGATTGTAATTATTTGAAGCATAATTAGTATATAGTCCTAGAGACATAAAAATTCCACCTTTCTTTTAAAAATATATCTTTTATCATCATAAATTACTATAGTTAACATTATTTTCATATACTCCATTATCGAAGTAAAAATAATATGCTTTAACAGAATGTAATAAATTGTATATTACGAATTGTTTAAATAAAAATATTGGAAAACAAAAAACAATAGGTATATAATGATAATAGCTTTCAATTTTAATAGAAATAGAATATAACTAATGTTTTTTGTTACTTTAGAAAAGGTTAGTACAAGAAAAATAGGACAACCATATACATAGATCGTTTTTTATGGTATTAAATATATTTTTGATCATACTATTATTTTAGAATTCATAAAATTAGGGAGAACATTATCTTCTATTTGTTAAATTATAACATTTTGTTTCAAATTGTTAAGGGTTGAATATTAATTTTGAGAAAAGAAGGAGAAGTTATGCAGTTTCAATATATTCCATACACAGGACCACTCATTGTATCTGCATTTACCTCACTATTTTTAGGAATAAATATATTGCTTACCCGAAGAAATGCTAAAGGTGCTAGTAGTTTCATACTTAGTATGCTAGTAGTTACAATATGGTCTTCCTGTAATGCTCTTGAAATGTCAGCTGTTGACTTTAAAACTAAGCTTTTTTGGGCAAATATGCAGTATTTTGCTTACTGCTATTCTCCTGTAACTTTGCTTGCATTGTGTATGCAATTTACAGGATATGATGATAAAATTAAAAATAGAAAGGTTCTATGGTTTGCGGTTATACCCACAATTATTGTGATATTTGTGTGGACTGATCAATTGCATGGTTTGGTAAGATATGATATGTACATGGATTATAGTGGACCTTTTCCAGTTATTTTAAAAAAATACGGTCCCGTCTTTTTTGTACATATGATTTACTCATATTTTTTAAATATTACAGCACTAGTGCTTCTCATAAAAACTATCTTTTCTCCAAATGCAGCTTACAGAAAGCAAGCAATTGTACTATTCTTTGGAGTAATCTTAATTGTAATACCAAATATGTTATATATTTTAGGATTTGGTCCTGTGAAAAGATTCGATATCACTCCGGTATTTTTTGGCCCCGCAGGATTGATTATTGTTTTGGGAATTTTTCGTTTCAAGCTATTTGAGATAGTACCGTTAGCAAGAGCTACAGTAATTGAAATAATGGATGTAGGTATGTTAGTTATTGATTCGCAGAATAGGATATTAGATGTAAATCCTGCTTTTGAAAGAATTGTAGGTTTAAGTGCCTCACAGATTTCTGCTAAAAGGGCAGGAGAAGTATTTAATCAAATTCCAGAATTAAAAATTGCTTGTATGGATAGAAGTATTACACATGCTGAATTTTCTATAAATCAAAATCAAAATCTAAAAATTTATGAATTATTTTTATCTCAACTTACAGATAATAGAGGTATTTTTATGGGAAGGCTAGCTGTAGTATATGAGATAACTGAAAAAAAACAAGCTCAACGAGAATTTTTAAAACAACAGCGGAAACTTGCCGTTATTGAAGAGAGAGAGCGGATGAGCAGGAATATGCATGATAACCTGTGTCAGGTATTGGGGTTTATTAATGTTCAGGCTCAAGGTATTAGACAGGAACTTATAAACGAAGGAGTGGAAACAGCATCACATGAGATTGACAAGCTGGTAAATGTTGCCCAATCAGCTCATAATGAGATAAGAGAGTATATTCGTAATGTGGTAAATACAACATCTATGGAAAAAAACTTTATTGCGGTATTAAAAAAGGATATATTGAATTTTGAAGAACAGACTAATTTAACAGTAAATTTAAATATTCCTGGTGAATTTACAGGTGAAGAATTGGAGCCAAATGCACAGTTTAATTTACTTAATATTATTAGAGAAGCCATGAACAATATTAGGAAACATGCAGAAGCTTCTAATGTGAAAATAACATTCTTATTTTCACAGAAGCGATTATTCACTATTATAGAGGATGATGGAAAAGGATTTCATAATGTATTGAAAACTAATTGTTCTAAGAACAACTTTGGATTAGATATTATGAAGAAACGTGCAGCAGAGATAGGAGCTCGAATTAATATTAAATCTGAGCTTGGAAAGGGAAGCCGAATTGATATTTGTTTACCTATTAAAAGGGAGGAAATATAGGTGAAATTAATGCTAGCAGATGACCATCTTTTATTTTTAGAAGGTCTTCAATATATGCTTAAGACTTATGGCATAGAAGTTGCAGGGACAGCAAGAGACGGGGGAGAGGCTCTTGAAAAGGCCAGAATATTAAAACCGGATATTATTTTAATGGATATCAGTATGCCTATGTGCAGCGGAATAGATGCATTGAAATTAATTAAGGCTGAAATGTCATATATTAAAATTGTAATGCTTACTGCATCTGAAGATGATAGCGATCTTTTTGATGCAGTAAGATATGGAGCATCCGGATATATTTTAAAAAACACCGATGGAAAAGAACTTCTGAATATGTTGGCTGATCTTGAAAAAGGTCAGGTTACCCTTTCACCGCATATTGCTACCCGAATTTTGAAAGAATTTGGATCTAGCTATATAAAGGGTAATATTTTTTATGAAAATAAACTAGAGCATAAAAACAAAAAGTTACTGACAAAACGTCAATTAGAAATATTAAAAATGGTAGCTAAGGGAATTACTTATAAAAAAGTAGGAGAAACTCTAGGAATTACAGAACGAACAGTTAAGTATCATATGGGTAGAATTATAGAGTTGCTTCATGTTGAAAATAGGTCACAGGTAATTGCTTATGCAGCTAAGATAGGTGTTGTAAAGGATAAGAGAGATAATATGTGAATGGTTTTTTAATATTTGTTAAGAACTGATTTTATAAAAGTACAGGATATCTTGTATAAAGATACTGTACTTTTTTTGTGTAGACTGTACTTTAGTACATTGTGGGGAAATATATAGAAGAATATAATTTAAGGTGTTAAATGATCTTTATACATATATAGTAAAATATGGTTATTAAATTGCAGTTATAGAATTGGGGGTGTTGATTTATGAAAAATAATATATTCAGAAAAACGTCTTTGGAGAGAATATCTTCTCCTGAACAGTTAAATGAGTATATAAAGATTGTAAATCCGGGGGTATTTGGCATATTAATAGGACTTATAGCTATCATTGCTTCTGTAGGCTTGTGGTCTATGTTTGGAAGCATATCTGATACTGTTCAAGTAAAGGGAATGGTATTTCCACAAAATGGTATTGTAAATGTTATTTCCTCAGTTGAGGGTCGTATAAGTGATGTGAGGGTAAAAGAGGGAGACTTTGTTAATACGGGACAAATTATTTCGATTGTACCACAGGATAACCTTATAAAACAGATTAATGAAATGAAATTAAATGGTGATTCGAATAGTAAACAAATAAACTCACTTGTATCTCAGTATGAAAATACGTCTATTATTTCATCTCCTGTTTCAGGAATGGTAATAAATGTTATGAAAATGGGAGACAGCGTTTCAACTGATAAGCCTGTTGCAAAAATTATAAAACAAGAGAAATATGCAAACGATAAACAGGTTATTTGCTACGTATCAGCTTCTACGGCAAAAAAGCTTTCGATGGGTATGGATGTTCAGGTGTCACCTGATTTTGCATCAAGGGAAGAATACGGATATATGTATGGACGTATTACGAGTATAGGTGAGTATCCTGTAACTTCTGATGAAGTTGATTCAGCCATGGGTGGTTTGGAGAATAAAAGTAATCTTTTACCTGGAGGAAGTGCTATAGAGGTAAAGATAAATCTTACTATGGATCCTAATTCTTCAGATTTGATAAAATGGTCTAACAAAAAAGGTGAAAATACTCAGATAGGAATAGGTACAAACTGTAACATATTAATTGTATTAAACAAGCAGCATCCTATTAAACTTATTTTCTCGGGAAGTCAGGAGGATTGAATCAATGGGCAGAACTGTTAAGGTACCAGTTATAATGCAAATGGAAGCTCTTGAATGTGGAGCGGCATGTCTTGCAATGGTACTTGCGTATTTTGGAAAATGGGTACCTCTTGAAAAAGTACGCTTGGATTGTGGAGTGTCTCGTGATGGAAGTTCAGCAAGGAACATTCTACTAGCTGCAAGGAATTATGGACTCAAAGCTAAAGGGTACAGAATGGAGCCAAAGGCACTTAAAGACATTGAACTGCCAGCAATTATACATTGGAATTTCAACCATTTTGTAATATTTGATGGTTTTAAAAAGGATAAAGCACTGTTAAATGACCCAGCAAGGGGAACTGTAGCAGTTTCCATGGATGAATTTGATAAGTCTTTTACAGGCATTGTACTTCGATTTAAGAAGACGGAGAATTTTATTCCAGATGGCAAGCCTAAGAGTATATTGGACTTTACCAGGAGAAGACTTCGTGGTACTATGGATTCTTTTATTATTGTAGGTGTTACTGGCTTTTTAATTGCAGCAGTCAATATGGTTACTCCTGTTTTTTCACGTGTTTTTATTGATAATATTTTATCTGGAAAAAGTCCGGAGTGGTTTAGTTCCTTTATTATTGTGGTAGGATTTACTATTTTACTTGAGTTTTTCATAGAATTCATAGAAGCTATTTATTTACTAAAAATAAGGGGGAAATTGGCTATTACGTCAAATGCAACGTTTATGTGGCATGTACTTAGACTTCCGGTAGAATTTTTTTCGCAGCGTTTTGCAGGTGATATTGCTTCAAGACAGAAAAGCAATGAAGAAATTGCTGAAACCTTAATAGAGAAACTTGCACCTGTTTTCCTAAACGTTACAATGATTATATTCTATCTTGCAGTAATGCTAAGTTACAGTGTTGTACTTTCATGTGTTGGAATAGCGGCAATTTTTTTGAACATGATTGCAGTACGTATGGTCTCAAAAAAACGGATAAATTTAAGTCGTACATTTGAGCGAGACAGTGGTAAGCTTGCAGGCTTTACCATAGCTGGTATTGAAATGATTGAATCTATTAAGGCAAGTGGTGCTGAAACAGGATTTTTTGAACGGTGGGCAGGTTATAATGCTAAACAGAATAACTCACAGGTAGATTTTTTACGTACAGAACAGTATATGGAAGCTATTCCAGAATTTTTAAAGCAAGTATCCGATACAGCTGTTTTAATGATAGGTGTCTATTTAGTACTTGATGGAAAATTTACAATAGGTATGCTTATTGCATTTCAGGGCTTTTTAAATGCTTTTTTGAGTCCTGTAAATCAGCTTGTTAATGTGGCTCAGTCCTTTCAAGAAATGCAGAGTCAGATGGAGCGGGTAGAGGATGTTATAAGTTATAAACCGGATGTAGAATCTGATATGAATAATTCAAAATACATTCAACCGCAGGATTACCAAAAGCTTACTGGAAATATTGAAATTAAAGGGTTAACGTTTGGGTATAGTAGGGTGGCTCCGCCGCTTATTGAAAATTTCAATATAAGTATGAAGTGCGGTTCCAGAATTGCTCTTGTTGGTGGATCTGGCAGTGGTAAATCCACTATTTCTAAGCTTATTTCAGGATTATATCAGCAGTGGTCAGGCGAAATTTTATTTGATGGTCAACCAAAGAATCAGATAAATAGGGAAATATTTACGAACTCACTGGCGGTTGTAGATCAGGATATTGTACTATTTGAGGATACTATTTTTGCAAATATAACTATGTGGGACAGTTCAATTCCACAAGAAGCAGTGATAAAAGCGGCAAAAGATGCACAAATTCATGAGGATATCATGCAGCGTGAAGGAGGTTACAGTCACGTAATAAGAGAAGGAGGAAGTAATTTTTCAGGCGGTCAGCGCCAGAGATTTGAAATAGCTAGAGCACTGGTTCAAAATCCTTCCATAATTATTCTTGATGAAGCTACCTCGGCCCTTGATCCTAAAACGGAGTTTTCTATAATGGAAGCTATAAAAGCTAGAGGTATTACCTGTATAATTATTGCCCATAGGCTTTCTACCATAAGGGACTGTGACGAGATTGTTGTACTTGAAAAGGGCAAGGTTGTAGAGAGAGGTACACATAATGAAATGATGGGTAATGGGGGTAAATATGCACAATTGATTTCAACAGAATAAAGGAGAAATGCTATGAAATTGAGTTTTAGTGAACAAATAAAAAAAAGAATTGAAAATGATAGAAATTCATTTTGGACATCCTTTTATGACCTTTCTTCTATTGTTAGCAATGGTATAAAAAGAGGAAAAGGAACAAATAACTCAAAAAGGGTTTCAAAAGAAGCTATGGAACAGATTTTGAATTACTATGGAGCCAAAATAGTTAAAATTCCTGAAAATATAATTGATGAAAACGAGCAGCTTGAATATTTACTTAAGCCAACTGGCATCATGCGCCGCAGAATTGAGCTTAAAGATAAATGGTGGAAACAGACCACAGGACCTCTTTTAGGGTGTACAGTAAATGGAAGTGTTGTGGCACTTATGCCCAGACTTTTGTCAGGTTATAGTTATTTTGATCCAGATAGTGGCAAAATTATAATAATTAATAACAAAACAGAAAAATTTATACAAACAGAAGGCTTTTGCTTTTATCGCCCACTTCCGGCAAAAAAATTGAATATACTTGATTTATTAGTATACATGAAAAAGAGCATATTAAAATCCGATGTGATATATATTTTAGGTTCAAGTTTGTTGGTTACTCTTCTTGGTATGCTGCTTCCTTTCATTAATAAGCAGATATTCAATAATATTATACCATCTGGTACAAAGAGTGACATATTTCCTATGGCGGAATTGCTTTTGGGAATAGCTGTTGCAACTACTCTTTTTAATGTAACGAAACGTATTATTGTTATACGTTTTGGTAATAAGATAAATTTATCTGTACAGAGTGCTGCTATGAATAGAGTACTTTCTTTAAAAGCAAGTTTTTTCAAAGAGTATTCTTCAGGTGAATTGACAAACAGGATCTCAGCAATAGAACAGCTTTGTAGTATACTTTCAGGTAATGTTATAACATCAGGACTTTCGGTGATGTTTTCACTGGCATATATTTTTCAGATGAATAACTATGCACCTGCACTTGTTGCCCCAGGTATGATGATAATTTTGATGATGTTAGGTTTTACAATACTTTCAGGTTTTTTGCAAAATACTGTAACAAAAAAGGTTATGAAGGTTTCTGCAAAAAATTCTGGACTTGTGTACCAATTATTTTCCGGTGTACAGAAAATAAAGCTTGCAGGAGCAGAAAAGCGTGCTTTTAGTAAATGGGCTTCAAGATACAAGGATCAGGCAAAGCTTACTTATGCACCTCCGGTATTTTTAAGGATAGAGAGTGCTGTTATAACAGCTATTTCTATGGGAGGCAGTCTTTTGCTCTATTATTTTGCAGATAAGACAAAAGTTTCAGTTTCCAATTATATTGCATTTAATGCTGCATATAGTGGGGTGAGTGGTGCAATCCTTGGACTTGCTAGTACTGTTACAACACTGGCAAATATAAAACCTCTCATGGAAATGGTGGAACCTATTTTAAAATCTGTACCTGAGCTTGATGAGAATAAAATTATTCCGCAGAGTATGTCTGGTCGTATAGAGATAAGTAATGTTACATTCCGTTATACAAAAGGAGGGCCAACTATTTTAAATAATATAAACTTAAAAGTTGAACCTGGAGAGTATGTTGGCATTGTTGGTAAAACAGGTTGTGGAAAATCCACTCTTATAAGGTTGATTCTTGGTTTTGAAAGTCCTGAAGAGGGATCAGTGTATTTCGATGGGATGGATCTGGAAAGCCTTGATGTGCGTTCTGTGCGTCAAAATATTGGAGTTGTAATGCAAAATGGCAAACTTTTTTCAGGAGATATCTATTCAAATATAATTATTTCATCGCCGTGGCTTACTATAGAAGAAGCATGGGATGCAGCGTGCCTTGCGGGTCTTGAAGAAGATATAAAAGCTATGCCAATGGGTATGCAGACAATGATTGGTGAGGGGTGTGGTGGTATATCGGGAGGACAGCGTCAAAGAATTATGATTGCTAGGGCAATAGCACCAAAGCCCAAAATTATACTTTTTGATGAAGCTACATCTGCTCTTGATAACATTACTCAAAAGATAGTATCAGATTCGCTTGAAAGGCTTAAATCTACTAGAATTGTTGTAGCACATAGACTTTCAACTATCAAAAACTGTGACAGAATTATTGTTATTGATAAAGGTGAAATAAAAGAGAATGGTACCTTTGATGAGCTCATTAATAGATGTGGATTATTTTATGAACTGGCATCAAGACAAATAGTCTAGGGGGGAAACAAGAATGAGAAAGTTTATTGCAGTATTAATTATTTTTGCTTTTGCATTAGGCATGACTGGATGCCGGGGTGTTATGGAAGATAATGAAAAAACTATTTATATACCAGTACTTGGTGATGCTTCATGGCTTCGTAGTGATGGGTCATTTTATAATGGTGTTCAGCTGGCAGTAGAGGATTGTGTTAAGGAATATTCATCCCTTGGATATGATGTAAAAACATCAATTATTGATGACAAGGCTGCTTATGATAATGGTGTGGCTGATGCTATAAAGCTTGGTAATGATTCAAAGGTAACTGCCGTTTTAAATGTACAGAATTTTGATGTTTCAAAAACTACAACAGATATTCTTAGCAGCAAGAATAAGATAGTTCTTCTACCCTATGGATGTTATGATGAATTATGTACTAAAGAGTATAAAAATGTTTTTTGTAATGTACCTAGTTCTGCAGATCTTGGTAAAGCTATGGCTCTATATGCAGCTCAAATGGGTTACAATCGTATAGCCGTATATCATAATGGTACATCTGCCCAGGATGATATTGCAACGGCCTTTGAGCTTAACCTTAAGGGTACAAAATCAAAAATAATAGATTATGTTCCAAATATTGTATCACAAAATGATTTTGATAGTATATATGATAGATGGGATGCACTTTCCTGTGATGCTGTAGTAATAACACAATATGGATTAGAAAGGGCATATCAGGTTTTGAAAATGATTAGACAAAAAAACAGTAAAATCCCAATTATTGGAGAGCCCATTTTTGATAGGGCAAATTATTTAAGTACGTATAAAAAAGATGCAGAAAATATTGTTATACCATCAACTTTAATTATTCAACCTGGTAATAAGTTAAACAAGTTTTTGGAGCATTATAGGCAGAAATATGGTAAAGAAGCAGATATCTGGTCTATACAAGGATATGATTCTATAAGGCTAATTGTTGATACAGCTGTTAAAAATAAAACTGTGAATAATCAAGAAATTGCAAAGATTATGCATGATGAAAAGGGATATTCTGGAGTTCAGGGAACAATTAAGTTTGATGCTGGAGGAGCACTAAAAACTGATATAAAAAAATTGAATATGTTAATATGTAAAAATGGCAATTTTGTAAAGATAAAAAATGATAATTAGTGAAAGGGGTGCAAGCTTACTTTGACTAATACAATGGTAAGTAAAAAAAAGTTTAATATTATAGTAGTAATTATGTTTTTTTGTATTATACTGTCAAGCTGCGGCACGGTAGGGAACAAGGACTTATTAGGAAGTCAATCAAAAGCAACAAAATATACCCTACACATTGGACTTAACGATAAGAATACTTACAAGCAGCAAATCAGTGACGAAAAAGCATTCCAGATTGTGACTAATACAAGCCTTAAATACGTTAATGGATTTACTATTTATAGGTGTCAGGGGTTATATAAAGATAAAAAAAGTAAGATTACTAAAGAGAACAGCTTGGTTCTTGAAATTTATGGTGCTAATGAAAAAGAAATAAAAAGTATTATGGATGAACTCCTTGTAAGTCTCAATCAGGAATCAATCCTCGTGGAAAAAGGTGATGTGACCTATGAATTTTACAGTAAGAAAGGAGATTAAATGTGACTAAAACAGAGTCAAATATTGTTTTATTTTCTATTACTGTTTGTTGGGCATTTTCATATATTTTTATAAAAAATATATCAAACTCAATTTCAGCATTTTCTTATTTGACTATGACATCAGGAGTAGCCAGTATTATATTAACTATAGTTTTTTTGAAAAAGCTTAGAGAATATAACAAAAAAATTTTATTTCATGCTTTTATATTGGCTTTAATATTATGTGGTAATTCTGTGTTTGAAAAGATAGGACTTGCTACAATACCAGCATCTTCTGCTGCTTTTGTAGCTTCTCTTAACATTGTTTTTGTTCCTTTGATGATGCTTGCTTTTAAAAAGACAATAAGCCTTAACAATATGGTAGGTATTATTTTGATTTTAATAGGAGTTATTGTAAATAGCGGCGTGAAATTTGGACAAAGTTTAAATGAAGGCTTCTTTATAATGACATTGGCTACTTTTTGTATGTCAGTTTATATAATAACTGTTGACAATTTTGCGAAAAAAGATGATCCTCTTCTTCTTGGAATAGGACAAATGTTTTTCACTTTTGCTATTGCTTTTGTCCTTTGGTTTATAGAGAATCCGAAAACTTTCTTTACAATTACTTATACAAATTCCCTTTTGGCGAATATATTTCTTCTTGCATTTTTTTCCAAGGCGTATGCCTATATAATGCTTGTATATTCGCAAAAGTATGCATCCCCTATAAGTGTTACTGTTATTGCATCTATGGAACCTGTAGTCACGATGGTACTGGCACTGTTAATTCCAAATGCATTTGGCAATACTGAAATTTTGTCGGTAGAAAAAGTTGTAGGTTGTTTGTTTATCTTGTGTGGATCCATTTTTGCAGGAACTAATTTCTTAAACAGAATCAAATCAAAATTAAAAGAGAGATGTGAAGAGGGTGTAACGATATCAAAACAATAGGAAGAATTTTAACAGATTTTTATTACAGAGAAAAAATATTGAAGACAGGGTTGTGTACATTGGTATTTATAGGTATGGCTGTGCCTTTTAAAGTTATGGTTTTGATACCTGGACTTACGGAAATTCGCCCTGTAAATGCTGTACCAATTGTTGTGGGACTTTTATTTGGACCGGAAGGAGCCCTAGGATGTGCTGTGGGAAACCTTGTAGCAGATTTATTCGGTACCTTTTCGGCAGCTTCTGTTTTTGGAGTTTTGGGCAATTTTACTGCTGCATATCTTCCGTATAAAATCTGGTATATGAATGGAAATAAAGAGCTGCCAAATGTGAAGACTAATAAAAATATCCTGCGGTTTATTATAATAGCTATAGTTAGCTCTCTTAGTGTAGCTGTAATTTTGTCTTGTGGGCTTGATATACTTAATGAGCTATGGGGAAAGTCTATATTTCTTATAGTATTTTTAAATGATTTTGGATTTTCATTATTTTTAGGTATGCCAGTATTTATAGTTTTAACATCTGAGCAATTAAATATTAGTTTTACAATACCAAAAGCTTTTATTCCTAGTGAAAAAAATATACTTAGAAAAAGAGTTTTATTTATAATGCTTGTTGTTAGTGGAATAATATTTTCTTTTTTGGTTTGTATGGGAATCAGATTTATTGAATCATGGGTAATGATTGTCAGTAGTATTGTTTTTAGCATGTCTGCAGCTGCTTTTATGATAAAAAAATAGGCTGCCTAGTATGAAAAAAGGAAGGTGTGAAAAAGATTTGAACAAAAACGTGAAACTTGATGAAAAGTATGAATCCCATGGAGAAGAATTGCTAATTTATGCTTTTAACACATATTATCAGAAGGTTTTCAATTTTTTCTATGGACACCTGAATAATCGTACTGTCTCCCAAGATCTTACGGGAGAGGTTTTTGTAAGAGCTGCGTCGGCATGGCATCAGTATGATGAGTTAAAGGGGGCTGTATCTACCTGGATATTTACAATAGCTCAAAATATTTTAAAAGATTACTTGAGAAAAAAGAAGCCTATGCTTACAGAGGTTTATGAAGTACAGGATGATTTTAACGTACAGGATCACGTAGAGAATAAAGAAGAGATAGCAGCGTTGAAGAAGGCAATGTTCTGTCTTTCGGAAAGAGAAAAAGAAGTTTTACAGTTTAAATATTTTGCTGGACTAAAAAATACTGAAATAGCAGAACTTACAGGCTTGTCAGGAACAAATATTGGAGTTATAGTTCACCGTGCTTTGCAAAAGCTTAGAAAAAAATTAAAAGAATATCTTTAAAAAATATAAAATCTGGTGTAATACTTTTTAATGTTGTACGTATAAAAGAGTGTAACCAGCTTGAAAGGATGTTTTATTATGGATGATAACAAGGATTTTATTATAAATAATAATTGCAGCGGTGAGGATGAGGACAAGAAGCTGGTAAATAAATTTCTTACAATAAAAGAAGTACCCGATAAGATTAAGAAAAAACGTCATTTTGAGAAAATGCTTGAAGTATTTCATAATACAGAAGAGCAAAGGAAGACTGATATGGAAGAATTATCAGATGATGAGATTGATTCTATCTCTGCTGCAGGAACAGGATGTGTAGGCTGCCAAATATGTCCCTACTGTCATAAGATGATTCGTGCAGATTTGCTGGAAATTCACAAACTTACAGAACACAAAAAAATATAAAGCATAATAATACCCACAGCAGAAATATCTGATGATTAATACAAATAAAGAAATTTTGGAGGGAAAAACAATGTCAAAGGAAAATGTACAGAAATTTTATGCTTCAATTAAGGATGACGAGAAAACAAATCAAGAGGTGTTAGAGGCAGCAGCTGCAGGTAATATTGTGGAATATGCAAAGAAAAAAGGTTTTGAATTTACCAAAGAAGAGTACGATGAATTTATTTCTGAAATCTCAACCGATACAAGTGAAATTCCAGATGAGCAGCTAGATAAAGTTGCAGGTGGTATTCATTGTGGTGGTCTTACACCGCAAATTAAAGTAATATGTAAACAGTGTGGATGGGACAGCGGATTGAGAGGCATTAATGTCTGCATTACATTGACAGGTATCCATCGTGCAAATACAGGTCATACAAAGTACAAGGTAGTATAGTATGGTGATTGTTATTTAAGCTGTTGAGTTACAGCGATAATTCAGGTGGTCGGTAGAATTTATTTTCTACTTTAATATAAGATGACAGTATTAATAATGGTATGATCTGGATAGAGTTATAATTTTAAAATAACAGGTAACTACAGCAGAAATATCTGATGATTAATACAAATAAAGAAATTTTGGAGGGAAAAACAATGTCAAAGGAAAATGTACAGAAATTTTATGCTTCAATTAAGGATGACGAGAAAATAAATCAAAAGGTGTTAGAGGCAGCAGCTGCAGGTAATATTGTGGAATATGCCAGGGAAAAAGGTTTTGAATTTACCAAAGAAGAGTACGATGAGTTTATTTCTGAAATCTCAACCGATACAAGTGAAATTCCAGACGACCAACTAGATAAAGTTGCGGGTGGTTTCGATTTGCATGGTGATAGTACATCGCAAATTAGAACAGTAATGTGCAAACAATGTGGATGGAAAAGTGGATGGGGGGTAAAAAATAGTAATGTTCATTTTCTGGAAGCTCTGCATTGTGCAAAGACAGGTCATACAAAATACAAGGTAGTATAGTATGGAGATTGTTATTTAAGCTGTTGAGTTACAGGGATTATCCAGGTGGTCGGTAGAATTTATTTTCTACTTTAATATAAGATGACAGTATTAATAATGGTATGATCTGGATAGAGTTATAATTTTAAAATAGCAGGTAATTACAGCAGAAATATTTGCTGATTAATACAAATAAAGAAATTTTGGAGGGAAAAACAATGTCAAAGGAAAATGTACAGAAATTTTATGCTTCAATTAAGGATGACGAGAAAACAAATCAAGAGGTGTTAGAGGCAGCAGCTGCAGGTAATATTGTGGAATATGCAAAGAAAAAAGGTTTTGAATTTACCAAAGAAGAGTACGATGAATTTATTTCTGGAATTTCAACCGATACAAGTGAGATTCCAGATGACCAATTAGATAAAGTTGCAGGTGGTATTCATTGGCCTGGCCGTCTTATACCTCAAATTAAAGTAATATGCAAACAGTGTGGATGGGACAGCGGATGGAAAGACATTAATGGCTATTACAACTATACTACATTGACAGCTGTCCATCTTGCAAAGACAGGTCATACAAAATACAAGGTAAAAAAAAGATGGTAATATAGGGGTTATTATTTAAGATGTTAGATAAAATCATAATTTTAAAATAAAACTGAAAATTTAGAATTTTAAAAGCGTAACAATTAGAATTTATAGTTGCTGCGCTTTTTATATTGCTGAAGTGAAAATTATTACCCACCAATGTTATCCCAGTGCTCGTAGGCTTCATTGAGTTCCATAAATGCATTTGCTTTGTTTCTTGTGGCAATTGCACCCTGTAGTCGTGCTACGTTCATGGCAAATGAATCAATCTCATATAAGTTAAATTTTATTCTGTTTATGTGGAAAAAGGTTTATTGCATTTTAGTTATAGTTGTACCCCTAATTATTAGATTAATTGTTTACTAATTGACTTTTTTGAATATTTATCATATTATATACATAATAGCTAACAATTAATAATTAAACTTAATTTTCAGTTAATGAGATGATTTTATGTATATGGAAAATACGGTATATGTAGTTGGAAATGCTAAAACTAATGAGGATAATGCCATTACCATTAGATTTAATTCTTTTTATATAGGTTTTGTAGTGGATTTAAGTACAGATAAAATAATTGATTTAAATTCATCTTCTACACTAAGAACTACGGATGAATTTATAAGATCTCTTTTAATAGGTAGAAACCTTAAGATATTTGATGATAAACTAAAAGAAGAAGTTATAAAAAGATATCACGGTTCATCTCAAAAAGCTATTATTGTAGCTTACAGGGATGGAGTTAAGAAATATAATGAAGTGAAAAAAAAATATTTTTAAATTACTGTTTTGTTTATGGTAAATAAGTTACCCTTATTTTAAAGTGAATGAAAGCCAGTAAAAGCAATGTTAATATGCTTTTGCGGGCTTTTTTTGTATTAATTTTAAGGAGGTTCTCTAAATGAAAATAAGAGATATAAAAATAAAAAGAATATCCGTTCCACTGAAGACACCATTTAAAACAGCACTCCGTACTGTGGAAAGGGTAGAAGATATTATAGTTGAAATATATACAGATACAGGAAATATTGGCTTTGGAGAAGCCCCACCCACTGGGGTCATAACAGGAGATACAACTGGATCTATAATAGGAGCCATAGAAGACCACATAAAAAAGTCTATTATAGGAATGAAAATAGAAAATTTTGAGTCAATAATACAAAAATTGAATGGGTGCATTGTAAAAAATACTAGTGCAAAGGCTGCAGTGGACATAGCACTTTATGATTTATATGGTCAGTTATATAAGGCACCATTGTATAAGCTTTTGGGTGGGTTTAGAAAAGAAATAATAACAGATATAACTATAAGTGTAAATGAACCTGAAGAAATGGTAAAAGACAGTATAGATGCTATAAAAAGAGGATATAAAACTTTAAAAATAAAGGTAGGTAAAGATTCTAAAAAAGATTTGGAAAGAATGAAAGCTATAAGACAGGCTATAGGATATGATGTTGACCTTAGAATAGATGCAAATCAAGGATGGAAGCCTAAAGAAGCAGTAAAAGTGCTAAGAGAAATGGAAGATGCAGGGCTTAACATTGAGTTTGTGGAACAGCCTGTTATAGCACATGATATAGATGGATTAAAGTTTGTTACAGACAATGTATCCACACCAGTTTTAGCAGATGAAAGTATATTTTCACCAATGGATGCCTTAAATGTTCTAGAGAGAAGAGCAGCAGATTTAATAAATATAAAACTCATGAAAACAGGCGGAATATACAATGCATTAAAAATATGTTCTTTAGCAGAAATACATGGAATTGAGTGTATGATAGGGTGCATGCTGGAGGCAAAAGTAAGTGTAACAGCTGCAGTTCATCTAGCTTGTGCAAAGAGTATCATAACTAAAATCGATTTGGATGGCCCTGTTTTATGCAGTGAAGACCCAATTAATGGTGGGGCAGTATTCAATGAAAGCAAAATAACACTTACAGATAAACCAGGACTTGGAATAGAATCTATCAATTATTAATAAGTTAAAATGAAGCTCTTAGATTAAATTTCTAGGAACTTCTATATTAATATTATATTTTAATAAATTTAGGAGGGGAAAAATGGGTACAAACAATTTAAAAAAACTGTCACTTGTAGCACTAATTTTAATGATTTTTACCGAAGTGTTTGGCTTTGCTAACATGCCAAGAGCATTTCTCCTTATGGGATATTCATCTATTCCATGGTATATAATATCGGGAATAGCATTCTTTATTCCATATGCATTTATGATGGCTGAATTTGGTTCCGCATTTAAAGATGAAAAAGGTGGAATTTATTCATGGATGAATAGATCTGTAGGACCTAAATATGCTTTTGAAGCAACATTTATGTGGTATGCTTCATATGTTGTTTTAATAGTTGATATGTGTTCTCTTATATGGATTCCACTTTCAAATCTAATATTTGGAAAAGATGTAACAGCTAGTTGGGGATTTTGGGGACTTAAATCTACCCAAGTTATAGGAATTTTTAGTATTATTTTTATAGTAGCCATAACATTTATAGCTACTAAGGGATTGAAGGAT
Source organism: Clostridium sp. AWRP (assembly GCF_004006395.2). Classification (NCBI taxonomy): domain Bacteria; kingdom Bacillati; phylum Bacillota; class Clostridia; order Eubacteriales; family Clostridiaceae; genus Clostridium; species Clostridium sp. AWRP. The sequence continues at coordinate 1,784,972 of NZ_CP029758.2, forward strand.
ATTTCAAAAGTTACATCAATTGGCGGTACTGCAGTTATGTTGTTGAATGTTTTTTTAATTATAGGAGCTGTAATTGTGCTCATAGCAAGCCATGGACATCTTGCACAGCCTCTTAGTTTTACAGTATCTCCTAATCCAAAATACGGTAGTTCTCTTTCAATTTTATCATTTATAGTATTTGCCATATTTGCTTATGGTGGAATTGAAGTTGTAGCAGGACTTGTGGATCAGACTGAAAAACCTGAAAAAAATTTCGCAAAAGGAATGGCTATATCTGCAATAGTCATAACACTAGGATATTCTATAGGCATATTTATGTGTGGTATATTTACAAATTGGAAACAGGTACTTTCAAACCCGGATGTTCATTTAGCTAATGTTGCATATGTTATAATGCAAAACTTAGGGTACCAGTTAGGAGTTAGCTTTAATTTAAGTCAATCTGCAGCACTTACATTAGGTGCCTGGATAGCAAGATTTGTTGGACTATCAATGTTCCTTGCACTGACGGGAAGTATCATAACTGTATTATATGGACCACTCAAACAGATAATAGAAGGTACTCCAAAGGGATTATTTCCTGAAAAACTTACAGAAATAAAAGATGGTATGCCTAAAAATGCAATGTGGGCACAGTGTATTATAATCGTTTTGTTTTTAGTACTACTTACAATTGGTGGAGAAGGAGCATCTAAGTTCTTTAACATAGTTGTAAGTATGACAAACGTAGCATTGACAATTCCATATATGTTTATAGCAGGAGCTTTTGTTCCGTTTAAGAAGAAAAAGGAAATTAACAAGCCATTTATAATTTTTAAAGGATACAAGTCTTCATTGATCTGGGAAATAGTTGTTGTATTTACTATAGGTTTTGCAAATTTATTTACAATAATTGCTCCAGCATTTCAAGGTGACATGCAAAGCACCATATGGATGGTTGTAGGTCCTATATTCTTCTCAATTGTAGCATTTGTAATGTACTCTAATTATGAGAAAAAGAATAAAGGTTCAAAACAAAAAGTAGAAAATTAGGAGGCATAAGATATGCTGTATGAAAAAATATTAGCCGCAATAGATTTAAAAAAATTGAATTGTGCATTTGTGATAGAAAATCTTAAAACAGGAGAAAAAATTGCCTATAATGAAAATATAGTGGTGCCTTCTGCAAGTCTTATAAAGATACCTATAATGATGGAGATATTGAATCAAGTTAAAGAAGGAAAACTTTCACTTAAACAGAGAATAACAGTAGAGGACAATGTAAAAGTACCTTTTAGCATACTTAATCTTTTGGAAAGTGGAAACAGTTATACTCTAAAAGACGTAATAACCTTGATGATAATTCAAAGTGATAATACGGCTGCAAACATACTGATGGATCTTGCAGGTATGGACAATGTAAACAATTATGTTAAAAATTTAGAAATAAAAAATACAGTACTTCAGAGAAAGATGATGGATTCACAGGCAAGAAAAGAAGGGAGGGAAAATAGAACTACTGCTGCTGATATGGCAAAATTCTTTGAAATTATCTATAAAGGTGAAAAGATTAAGGAATCCTACAGTGTCATTATGAAGAACATATTGACTGCTCAATTGGATAACAGTGTTATGAGACTTAATATTCCGGATGATACACTTATTGCCCATAAGACGGGGGATTTAGATGGAATAAGCCATGATGCAGGTATAGTATATCTTCCCAATGCTGATTATATTTTTTGTGGACTTACCTGGGATGCTGTTACAAATAATTTTGCGAGAGAAACAATTGGGAAAATTTCCAAAATAGCTTATGATTATTTCATATCTTTATAATAAACAGAGTTCTAAGCATCAGATGAAGTTTTGACTCCGTCTGATGCATTAACAGGATTCTAGTTTCTAACTACCTAATTTTCTAACCCAAGCTATGATCAAGGAGATACAAGGAAATAAGATTATATATGGAATAACATATATAGGATATATAGAAGATGCTATATATGCATGCTCTGCTGGTGAACTGAACATGATAATTGAAAATATAATGCTTATAATTCCAACAGGAACAATTAAGGGTTTATAAGACTGCAATTTGAAAAACTGACCTATAGATAGAACTGTAGCATAATATAAAATACATATTTTTACAAATTCATTAAATAATAGTATTAGTGCAATTAATATTTCCATTCTCGTAATAATTTCTCCCACATTTATGGATCTTGCTACTTGATAAGATGGAAGAAAATGAATAGAATTTATATTTCCAAGTATTGCTATATTTCGCAACATAATACCCAAAAAAAATATACCTCCTGCAATTAAACCTGCAAACGCAGATTTCTTTACTTTTTTTATATCATTAACGTATGGAAAAATCATAACAAATACAACTATTTCACCAAAGGGAATAGATATCATAAGATTAGTTCCTTGAACAAATTCTTTTAAATTTATTTGAAAAAGAGGTAAGAAATTTGATAAATGCATATCTTTAATAGTAAGTATTGTAATAAATACAGCTGTAATAATTGATACTATACCTAAAATGAAACTAGTCCTAGCTATAACTTCTAATCCCTTTTTTAGAGCATATATGCAGGTTATTGTAAATATTACTATAAATACACTAATATCTACTTCTGTAAAAAGATATGTAGAAAAAAAGTCTGCAGTAAATCTGAAATTAGCGGAGACTACATACCAAAAGTAGGAAATATATAATATAGATATAATTTTTCCTAAATAGCGCCCATACAATACATTATTTATCTCTATCAAATTTTTATTAGGAAATCTTTTATTTAGAGATGTATAAATTAATAAGAAAGGCAGCATTATAGTAAAGCCTGCTAATAAGACTATCCAGGTGTTCATTTTTGTTATTCCGCTTATAAAAGATGCAGTAAGTGTAGAAGCTTGAAGCAAACCAATAATTAAAAATGATAATTGAGGGCCTGATATTTTACCTTTTTCAATTTTCATGAAAAGTCACTCCCACTAAGTAAGATTCATTGATAATTTAAATGTAATAAATCTTTAACTACAAATTCCATGCCTTTTGCAGGATTAGGAATAGGTATATTTAGAACATAGAATAAGCTTAGAATAAAGGATATAATTATAAATATAGAATAGACTTTTAATTCATGCCAGTATTTATTTTTAATCATTTCTGGAACTTCAAATGATAATATACATATAAAGATTATTATTAATAGAAATATCATTTTTTATACCTCATTATACTTAATAATTTATTATTGCGAGATAGCAGCTTTTAAGTATCTAAATTCCTAATCCAATCTATAATTATTGAAATAGAAGGAAACAAAATTACAAAAAGAACAGCATAAATAGAGTATGTACTTGCAAAATTTGACTCTTCTGCCGGTGAATTATACATAGTAATTGAAAATATGATACTTATGATTCCAAGTGGAACTACCAGGGAATTATAGGACTGTAATTTAAAAAATTGTGCTATAGATAGTACTGTGGCATAATAAAAAATACAAATTTTTAGAAACACATTAAATAGCAGCATTACTCCGAACAATATTTCCATTCGGGTAATAACTTCTCCTATATTTATAAGTCTTGCTACCTGATATGATGGAAGAACATGAATATATCCTATATTTCCAAGTACAGCTGTGTTTCTCAAAATAATAATTAGAAATTGAGTAGTTCCTATAATCAAACCCCAAAATGAGAATTTTTTTACTTTATTTTTGTCGTTAACATATGGAAAAATCATTAGGAATGTGATCAACTCACCAAAGGGAATAGATACCATGATATTGGTACCTTGAATAAATTTTTTTAAATTTATTTGAAAAAGAGGCAAAAAATTTGACAAATGCATTTCATTTGAAATAAGAACTGTAATAATTACAGTTACAATAATTATCAATATGGTTAAAATAGAGCCAATTCTAGCTATAACTTCTATACCCTTTTTTATTGTGTACATACAAGTTAATATAATTACAATTACAAATATAGTAAGATCTGTTTGAGGAAAAAGATATGTGGAATAAATATCTGATATACCTCTTACATTTGATGGAATTAAAAACCAAAAGAAAAAAATGTATAATATAGATATTATTTTACCTAAATAACGTCCATATACAATAGTATTTATTTCTATTAGGTTTTTGTCAGGGTATCTTTTGTTTAATGATGTATAAACTAGCATCATAAATGAAATTATAATAAAGCTTGTTAACAGAGAAATCCAAGTATTTGATTTTGTTATTCCACTTACGAAAGCTACAGTAATTGATGCTGATTGAAGTAAACCAATAATTAGAAATGTCAATTGTGTATTTGATATTATACCTTTTTCAATTTTCATAAATACTTTTACCTCTGCACATAAGTTTATTTTAATTGTAATTTAAATGTAATAAATTGTTTACTACAAATTCTATGCCTTTTACGGGATTAGGTATAGGTATGTCTAGGATATAAAATAAGCTTAGTATAAAAGCTATAATTAAAAATATAGAAAATATTTTTAATTGATGTAAATGTTTATTTTTAATCATATCTGGAATTTCATACAATATTATACCTATAAAAGTTACTATCAATAGAAATATCATTCTTTATACCTCAGTATAGTTGGCATTAGTTATCTCTGGACATAATGGATTTAGTAATTCTACCTGTTCTCCTTATTTTTGCATTTACATTTATATTTACAGGAATATTTTGAAAAGTTTCTTCCCAGTTTTTTTCAATCTTAGACCACTGCTTAGGGTAATGCTGATATATGGCATCTCCAAAACCAAATATATCTGCATTTAATTTTTTGGACTTTCTTAATGCAAGTACTATTTCTTTTTTTATAGCATCCTCCTCACGTTTTTCAAGAATTGAAAAAGATTTTGAATTTGATAAATCCTCAGAAGAAAGCTGTTCTTGTAAATCTCCTTCTTGCTTAATTTTTATTTGTATACTTACTTTTCCATCTTTTATTTGTGGAATTATTTTACCTGATGTATGAGTTGTTGCTATGCTTACTTTACTATTGTTGTCTTTATTTGATGTACCTACATTTACAATTCCATCTTTCATTTTATTAGTACACCATAGAAGTCCGCGGGTTTCCTTTTCATTAAGGCTTCCAACCATCTTTCCTTTTTTAAATACTGCTGTTTTTGAAAGGTATACTATTTTTCTATTATTGTCATTTAAAATTTCAACTATAGGTGCAATAGGTGATGTAGTCTTACTTATCAATTTAGATGAAAAATCTTTTAAATTTACAGATGGTACCTGAGATACCTCCTGTTGGTTTTTAATCAATTCTCCTATATTTCTTCCAGAAGTAGTTTCAAGTTCTGGTTTTGCATTTAATATTTCACTAGCAGGTTGTTTGGATATTAAAACCCATGTTAAGATACGAGTTTCACGATATCGCAAGAAAAAATCCATGTACTTTTCGATTCCTTTTTCTGCAATATCTTCTCCAAATATAATTACTTGATTATGTGAAAAAAATAAATGACGATTTAGTTTACGGTTAAAAGCTTTTGTTGCATCAGAAATGCTTTTTCCCTTTTCTCTTAAATTTAAGTAACCAGTGCTGCTTGATTCATTGTTTTTACTTTTTGACATATCTTTGATACCAGATGCATTAGCCACTTGGACGGTCATTTCTACAGGATAATCATCTCCTTTTCCTTTGTCTAATCCAACTCCTATTACTATGGCTAATTTATTTAATTCATGGGCACCCAAGCAGGAAGTTAAATTTAAAGCTACTAAAATACATACAACTATTTTTATTGCTAAATTCATGTATTTTTTCATTAGATTCACCTCATAAAAATGCACTGGTATTTTAATTGCTATTCCCTTTTAATGGTGGCTCTGGTTTTGCAGAGGAATCCTGTCTTTTTAAATTGTGCCATCCTATAGTTCTAGGTCTAGTAAACATATTCCATAAATGAATTCTTACAAAACTATCTTTTAAATCTTCTGTGCTTAAAGGAGAAAATGGAGCAAAATATGGAGTACCAAAAGATCTTAAGGATACAATATGAACAAGTACAATTAATAATCCAATTCCAATGCCAAATATGCCCAATATTCCAGCTAATATAAGAAACGCCATTCGTAAAATAGAAATTACATCTGTATATACGGGAACTACAAAACTGGAAACAGCTGTTAGTGCTATTACAATGACCATAAGTCCTGATACCAATCCTGCTGTTACGGCAGCTTCACCTATTACTAAAGCTCCTACAATGCTTACTGCCTGACCTACTGGGCGAGGCAATCTAACACCTGCTTCTCGTAGGATTTCAAAGGTTATTATCATGATACCAGCTTCTATAACTGCAGGAAATGGGACACCTTCTCGACCTGCTGCCATGGTAAATAATAGAGTAGTAGGTATTAATTCTTGATGAAAAGTAGATAGCATGACGTAAGTAGCTGGAGAGAATACACTTATAAAAAAGCATAGAAACCTTAAAAATCTTAAAATACTTGCAAAATAAGGTCTAGAATAATAGTCTTCTGAACTTTGAAAACCTTCGATAAAGAGCATTGGCATAGTAAGTATGAAAGGAGTACCATCAACTAAAATAGCAGCTCTTCCTTCTAATATTTTAGCAGCTGCTGTATCTGGTTTTTCTGAATTACCTATAGTGGGAAAAATAGAATAAGGGGCATCTTCTATAAATTGTTCAATATAGCCTGATTCCAGAATAGAGTCTGTATTAATTTTACTTAGCCTATATTTTATTTCTTTTATGAGCTTAGGATTAACAATTCCCTTTAAGTAAACAATGCATATACTGGTGTTTGTTTGAGTTCCAATTTCCATTGTTTCAAAGGTTAAATTAGGATTTTTGATTTTACGCCGCAAAAGTGTCATATTTGTGGCTATAGTTTCACAAAAACCTTCCCTAGGGCCTCTTACTACAGCTTCAGTTTTAGGTTCTTCTACACCACGAGTTTCCCATCCTTTTGAATGAATAACTAAAGCTTCTTCACAACCGTCCATGAGAAATATGGTATCACCAGATAAACATCCATCTATTATTTGATTTATTAATGCAATTTGTTTAACATTTCCAACAGAAAGCATACAGTTTTTTATAACGCTCATACTGTCTAGTTCTAATTTATTTTCTAAATTGCACAGCTTGCTGTCGTACATAAAAGGTTTAATTATAAGTTCATTTATAGTTGCTTTTTCTGTCATACCCTCTAAAAATATAATTGCAGCACTTATTTGAAGTTTAGAACCAAAGGAAAATTTACGGTAAATTATATCACTGCTTGAACCTAAAATATTTTTTAAAACATTTAGATTATCTTCAAGACTAGTAGAAAGTTTTGGCTGCGGAATTTTCTCCTTTGAATTTTCACCGCTTACATTAGTATTTTTAAGTTGCATGAATTTAAACTTTTTATATATATAATTAAACACTTTATTTACCTCTATTTTTATTTTATAGCATTAGTATTTGTTTATTGACAGGACATTATTCATTGTTTTTTTTCTTTTTATATGTCTCTTTGCCTAAGGTATCATTATTGTATTTTATTCCTAAGAGGTAGAGAAAAAGCTGGCAAAGTAATATTCCTACTACCACAACAGTATACGACCAAGAAAGGATAACCATTAGGGTAGGATAAAATCCTCTTCCTTCTAATGCTTTTTTTAAAAATTCTATAAGCCACATATTTTTACCACCTTGAAATAACATTGATATTTATAAGTTAGCTCTTTTCTTTTTTAGCCAATAAATCATTAATAACAGAAATGGGAATATATTAGAATAAATTATGGTAAAATAATGAACATCAAAGGGAAACATCCATATATGATAGGCATAACTAGGTTCAAATGCAACAGAAAACCAGAGTAAGAAAGCACTAAATAAAATAAGAGTTGATTTATAACTTTTAATTTTAAATACAGTAGTTAACATTGTAATAATGGCATATAGGTATATGGACATTTTAAAAAATCCTCCAAAAAATATAATAATTATACCTATAGCGTCTATATTGGTTATTATATTTCCTATATTAATTAGTCGCAAAGTTTCTACAAATGGGATAGTTGTAATTGAAGTAAATTTAGGGCCTAATACAGAGATATCCATTATTAAAGAAAAACAAAGAAGTATTCCAGAAGATAAAATTGCTTTTATTGTAGTTTTTCGTACAGAACTTTTATCATTAGAATAATGCCAATACATTAAGAAGACAAAGATTTCTCCAAAGGGGAACATTACTACACTAGGTAGGGATGCGAAAATAGGTTTAATGCCATTTCCTAAAACTGGTGTTAATTTTTTAAAATCTACATTTCCTGATATATAAATCAATATGTAAATACTCAGCATAAATATTATAAGAATAGGAAATATTATTTCACTTGCACGAGCTAAAGTTTCAACTCCTTTTAATAGAGTATATACACTAACAGATAGGAATAGAAAAAGTATAATCCATAATGGAGTTTCAGGAAGAGTTGTCAAATTTATTAATTCACCAAATTCTCTAAGATTACGAGCTGTATGCCAAAGGCAATCTAATACGTAAAATAAAATAAGAGGTATACCAAAAAATTTCCCTAATATGTCAATAATTATTTCGGCATAATTTTTATCAGGAAATGCATTTTGAAGTTCTGTGTAAATCCATACAAACACTAATCCAATCAATAAAGCAATCAAAATGACAATCCATGCATCTTGTTTTGCATTGATACCTAGAGCAAAAAGTGTAGTACTTCCCACTTCAAATATAAACATTAATGTGAATAGTTGGTGGTTACTTAAGTTTGTCATGTTAACTCCTCTAAAAAAATCTTCATATTAGATGCTTTCGGTTATATATATCTTAACCAATGAAATTTTTAGTATGTATAATAAAGTGTTTTTTAGCATTTTTGGTATGCTATTTTTAAATTAGGTGAATTGAACCTATATCTTTGATTTGATGATAGTTGCTTTTACTATGTGTGATAGGGGTTAGTAATGGTAGCGATGGAATAAAAATGCAAGAAATATGAACAAAGATAGAGCTCTAATGCATTAAATTGTAAAATATCTACTAAATAAATAAAATTATAATAAAAAATGCAAAAAAATAATTGACAAAATATAAATAATTATGCATAATTATATCATGATAACAATTAGTTAAGCATAATTACATATATATGAACATAATATGACATCTTAGAAGCATATCTTTTGTTAGTAATAATATAATTTCCTTTAGAAGAAAATGATTTATTTAAAATAAATAGTGTAATGTTTTTTATAATTTTCGGAAAATTACCAAATTTAGCATACTAGGCATGGTAAAAATAGCTTGAATAAGTGCCTACTATTATTTATTGATACATAGAGAATTTCACTCTTTGCATTTTATCTAACATAAAGGGAGATATTTGCCATAAATTATGTAAAAATAAAACAAAGATGTAAGGAAATCCTATGATATAAATTTTGTAAACATAATATATTGACTTTGGTAAGATTGGAAGAATCATAGTTAATACTTAGAACTGCTAAAAATCAGGAAAGAGGTGTCGTTAATTAATGAAAGTTACAAACGTGGAAGAATTAATGAAAAGACTAGAAGAAATAAAGGATGCTCAAAAGAAGTTTGCTACATATACTCAAGAACAAGTGGATGAAATTTTTAGACAAGCAGCTATAGCAGCCAATAGTGCTAGAATAGAACTGGCTAAAATGGCAGTAGAAGAAAGCGGAATGGGAATTGTAGAAGACAAGGTTATTAAAAATCACTTTGCCTCAGAATATATATATAACAAATATAAGGATGAAAAGACCTGTGGAGTTTTAGAGAGAGATGCAGGCTTTGGTATAGTTAAAATTGCGGAACCTGTAGGAGTTATTGCAGCAGTAGTTCCAACAACTAATCCAACATCTACAGCAATATTTAAATCACTAATAGCTTTAAAAACCAGAAATGGTATAATTTTTTCACCCCATCCAAGGGCAAAAAAATCAACTATTGCAGCAGCTAAGATAGTACTTGATGCAGCAGTTAAAGCTGGTGCTCCTGAAGGAATTATAGGATGGATAGATGAACCCTCCATTGAACTTTCACAGGTGGTAATGGGAGAAGCAAATTTAATTCTTGCAACTGGTGGACCAGGTATGGTTAAGGCTGCTTATTCTTCAGGAAAACCTGCTGTAGGAGTTGGTCCAGGTAACACACCTGCGGTAATTGATGAAAGTGCTGACATTAAAATGGCAGTAAATTCAATACTACTTTCAAAAACTTTTGATAATGGTATGATTTGTGCTTCGGAGCAGTCAGTAATAGTTTTAGACTCAATATATGAGGAGGTTAAAAAGGAATTTGCTTATAGGGGAGCTTATATATTGAGTAAGGATGAAACGGATAAGGTTGGAAAAATAATTTTGAAAAATGGGGCCTTAAATGCTGGTATTGTAGGACAACCTGCTTTTAAAATAGCACAACTAGCAGGAGTGAATGTACCAGAAAAAGCTAAAGTACTTATAGGAGAGGTAGAATCAGTAGAACTTGAAGAACCATTTTCTCATGAAAAGTTATCTCCGGTTTTAGCTATGTACAGAGCAAGAGATTTTGAGGATGCCATTGCAAAAACTGATAAACTGGTTAGAGCAGGTGGATTTGGACATACATCTTCTTTATATGTAAATCCAATGACAGAAAAAGCAAAAGTAGAAAAATTTAGTACTATGATGAAAACATCAAGAACTATAATTAACACACCTTCATCCCAAGGTGGTATAGGTGATATATATAACTTTAAACTAGCTCCTTCGTTGACACTAGGCTGTGGTTCCTGGGGAGGAAACTCTGTATCCGAAAATGTTGGCCCTAAACATTTATTAAACATAAAAAGTGTTGCTGAGAGGAGAGAGAATATGCTTTGGTTTAGAGTGCCTGAAAAGGTTTATTTCAAATATGGTAGTCTTGGAGTTGCGTTAAAAGAATTAAAAGTTATGAATAAGAAGAAAGTATTTATAGTAACAGATAAAGTTCTTTATCAATTAGGTTATGTGGACAAAGTTACAAAAGTTCTTGAGGAATTAAAAATTTCCTATAAAGTATTTACAGATGTAGAACCAGATCCAACCCTTGCTACAGCCAAAAAAGGTGCAGAAGAACTGCTTTCCTATGAACCAGATACAATTATATCAGTTGGTGGTGGTTCAGCAATGGATGCGGCCAAGATCATGTGGGTAATGTATGAGCATCCAGAGGTAAGATTTGAAGATTTAGCTATGAGATTTATGGATATAAGAAAAAGAGTATATGTTTTCCCTAAAATGGGAGAAAAGGCAATGATGATTTCAGTAGCAACATCCGCAGGAACAGGATCGGAAGTTACTCCATTTGCAGTAATTACAGATGAAAGAACAGGAGCTAAATATCCACTGGCTGATTATGAATTGACTCCAAACATGGCTATAGTTGATGCAGAACTTATGATGGGAATGCCAAGAGGACTTACGGCAGCGTCAGGTATAGATGCGTTAACCCATGCACTGGAGGCTTATGTATCAGTAATGGCCACAGAATTTACTAATGGATTGGCTCTTGAAGCAGTAAAATTAATATTTGAATATTTGCCAATAGCTTATACAGAAGGTACAACTAATGTAAAGGCAAGAGAAAAAATGGCTCATGCTTCATGTATTGCAGGTATGGCATTTGCCAATGCATTCTTAGGAGTATGTCACTCTATGGCACATAAATTGGGAGCACAGCATCACATACCACATGGAATTGCCAATGCACTTATGATAGATGAAGTTATAAAATTCAATGCTGTAGATGATCCGATAAAACAGGCTTCATTCCCGCAATACGAGTATCCAAATGCCAAGTATAGATATGCTCAGATAGCTGATTGCCTGAAGTTGGGAGGAAATACAGAAGAGGAAAAGGTGCAATTATTAATAAATGCTATAGATGATCTAAAAGCTAAGTTAAATATTCCAGAAACTATTAAAGAAGCAGGAGTTTCAGAAGAAAAATTCTATACTACTTTAGATAAAATGTCAGAATTAGCTTTTGATGATCAATGTACAGGAGCTAATCCAAGGTATCCACTGATAAGTGAAATAAAACAAATGTATATAAATGTTTTTGATAAAACTGAGTTAATTGTAGAAGATGAGGAAGAGTAGTTATTAAATAGTATAAAAATAGTGTTCAAATAAAATTTGAACACTATTTTTATTTTTAAAGAGTAATTATGAATAATAATAACATAGAAACAAACAATAAAAGTAAGAATTTTGTTTATATTTAACAGCATGAAAAATAAGAAAGAGGTGTCATTAATGAAGGTAACTAAGGTAACTAACGTTGAAGAATTAATGAAGAAGTTAGATGAAGTAACGGCTGCTCAAAAGAAATTTTCTAGCTATACTCAAGAACAAGTAGATGAAATTTTTAGGCAGGCAGCTATGGCAGCCAATAGTGCTAGAATAGACCTAGCTAAAATGGCAGTGGAAGAAAGCGGAATGGGAATTGTAGAAGACAAGGTCATTAAAAATCATTTTGTTTCAGAATATATTTATAACAAATATAAGGATGAAAAGACCTGTGGGATTCTGGAACAAGATGAAGGTTTTGGTATGGTTAGAATTGCAGAACCTGTAGGAGTTATTGCAGCAGTAGTTCCAACAACTAATCCAACATCTACAGCAATATTTAAATCACTAATAGCTTTAAAAACTAGAAATGGTATAGTTTTTTCACCTCATCCAAGGGCCAAAAAATCAACTATTGCAGCAGCTAAGATAGTACTTGATGCAGCAGTTAAAGCTGGTGCCCCTGAAGGAATTATAGGTTGGATAGATGAACCTTCCATTGAACTTTCACAGGTGGTAATGAAAGAAGCAGATTTAATTCTTGCAACTGGTGGACCGGGTATGGTTAAGGCTGCCTATTCTTCAGGAAAACCTGCTATAGGAGTTGGCCCAGGTAACACACCTGCTGTGATTGATGAAAGTGCTGACATTAAAATGGCAGTAAATTCAATATTACTCTCAAAAACTTTCGATAATGGAATTATTTGTGCTTCGGAGCAGTCAGTAGTAATAGTAGATTCCGTATACGATAAAGTCAAGAAAGAATTTGCGGATAGAGGAGCGTATATATTAAGTAAGGATGAAACAGATAAGGTTGGAAAAACAATTATAATTAATGGAGCCTTAAATGCTGGAATTGTAGGGCAAAGTGCTTTTAAGATAGCACAAATGGCAGGAGTAAAAGTTCCAGAAGATGCTAAAGTACTTATAGGAGAAGTAGAATCAGTAGAACTTGAAGAACCATTCTCACATGAAAAGTTGTCTCCAGTTTTAGCTATGTATAAAGCAAAGAATTTTGACGAAGCTCTTTTAAAAGCTGGAAGACTAGTTGAATTAGGAGGAATTGGTCATACATCTGTATTATATGTAAATGCAATGACGGAAAAAGTAAAAGTAGAAAAGTTCAGGGAAACTATGAAGACTGGTAGAACATTGATAAATATGCCTTCAGCACAAGGCGCTATAGGAGACATATATAACTTTAAACTAGCTCCTTCTTTGACATTAGGCTGTGGTTCCTGGGGAGGAAACTCTGTATCAGAAAACGTTGGACCTAAACATTTGTTAAACATAAAAAGTGTTGCTGAGAGGAGAGAAAATATGCTTTGGTTTAGAGTACCTGAAAAGGTTTATTTCAAATATGGTAGTCTTGGAGTTGCATTAAAAGAATTGAGAACTTTGGAGAAGAAAAAGGCATTTATAGTAACGGATAAAGTTCTTTATCAATTAGGTTATGTAGATAAAATTACAAAAAATCTTGATGAATTAAGAATTTCCTATAAAATATTTACAGATGTAGAACCAGATCCAACCCTTGCTACAGCTAAAAAAGGTGCAGCAGAGCTGCTTTCTTATGAACCGGATACAATTATATCAGTTGGTGGTGGTTCGGCAATGGATGCGGCCAAGATCATGTGGGTAATGTATGAACATCCAGAAGTAAGATTTGAAGATTTAGCTATGAGATTTATGGATATAAGAAAGAGAGTATATGTTTTCCCTAAGATGGGTCAGAAAGCAATGATGATTTCAGTAGCAACATCCGCAGGGACAGGGTCGGAAGTTACGCCATTTGCAGTAATTACCGATGAAAGAACAGGAGCTAAATATCCACTGGCTGATTATGAATTGACTCCAAACATGGCTATAGTTGATGCAGAACTCATGATGGGAATGCCAAAGGGACTAACAGCAGCTTCAGGCATAGATGCATTGACTCATGCATTGGAGGCTTATGTGTCAGTAATGGCTTCAGAATATACCAACGGATTGGCTCTTGAAGCAACAAGATTAGTATTTAAATATTTGCCAATAGCTTATACAGAAGGTACGACTAATGTAAAGGCAAGAGAAAAAATGGCTCATGCTTCATGTATTGCAGGTATGGCCTTTGCCAATGCATTTTTAGGGGTATGCCACTCCATGGCACATAAATTGGGAGCACAGCACCACATACCACATGGAATTGCAAATGCACTTATGATAGATGAAGTTATAAAATTCAATGCTGTAGAGGCTCCAAGGAAACAAGCGGCATTTCCACAATATAAATATCCAAATGTTAAAAGAAGATATGCTAGAATAGCTGATTACCTAAATTTGGGCGGAAAAACAGATGATGAAAAAGTACAATTGCTAATAGATGCTATAGACGACTTGAAAACCAAGTTAAATATTCCAAAGACTATTAAAGAAGCAGGAGTTTCAGAAGATAAATTCTATGCTACTTTAGATACAATGTCAGAACTGGCTTTTGATGATCAATGTACAGGAGCTAATCCAAGATATCCACTAATAGGAGAAATAAAACAAATGTATATAAATGCATTTGATACACCAAAGGCAACTAAGGCAACTGTTGAAAGGAAAACAAAGAAGAAAAAATAAATATATAATAAATTGAATATAGTAAAGTAAAAAGGACATATTTATAATATGTTCTTTTTATTTTGCTATTGTTTAGGTGGTTAATTATGAATATGGAAGTGCTAAAAACAGAGTTTAAGTATTTAAGAGATAAAATAATTGAAAAGCAATATGAGCACCTTGATCCTATGCAGAGAAAAGCAGTTTTAAATGGTGAAAATAACTGCATTGTCATTGCTTGTCCTGGAGCAGGAAAGACTCAGACTATTATTAATAGAGTGGACTACTTGTGTAGATTCGGCCCTATATACAATACAGATTATGTACCTAATTTTCTAAAGGCTAATGATTTACAGATAATGAATAAATCTTTAAATGATGATTCTTTTAAAGATGTGAGCACAGTAGATAGAATTGAGCATTTGTTAAATGGCAATAAAATAAATCCACAGAACATAGTTGTCATAACTTTTACAAGAGCAGCTGCTCTCAATATGAAAAACAGATACATATCCATAGGAAATAAAGAAAAATCACCTTTTTTTGGAACGTTTCATTCTCTATTTTATAACATATTGAAAAAATACAATAAAGAAATAAATATTATAGATCCCTATAAGGCACACGAGATAGTTAAAAATGCACTTATGAATTATTTGGACTTTATAGGAGAAGAGAAAGTAAAGGAAGTTTTAAATGACATATCTCTTTTAAAAAATAGTGAGACTGACATAGATTTATTTAAAAGTAAAATTGATAAAAGTGCATTTTTAAAATGTTTTAATGAATATGAAAATTACAAAGCTAGGAATAAGCTTATGGACTTTGATGATTTACAATTAAAGGTTAAAGATATGTTTCTAAATCAAAAATCTATTCTAGACAGTTATCAGAATTTGTTCAAGTATATTTTAGTTGATGAATTTCAGGACTCAGATAATCTCCAAATAGAACTTTTACAACTAATAGGAGGTAAGGGGTTTATATTTGCAGTAGGAGATGAAGATCAGTGCATATATTCTTTTAGGGGGTCTAAGCCAGAGTGCATGGTGAATTTTGATAACTATTTTAAAGATGGAAGAAAAATTTATTTAAAAATAAATTACAGGAGTGTTAAAAATGTAGTTGAATTGTCCAAAAAGATTATATGTAATAACAAAAATAGGAATGTAAAACTTATTGAAAATAACAGAAAAAATAATGGAAATATATACTTCAAGGTATTTGAAAGAGAAAAAGAACAGGCCGTTTTTGTATCAAATTCAATCAAAGAAATTATAAGCAAAGGAAAATACAAATATAGTCACATAGCTGTGTCTTATAGAACTAACCTGGAATCAAGAAGTATAATAGACGCTTTTTTAAAATACAATGTAAAGTTTAAACTTTTGGATGGTCAGTATAATTTTTATGAACATTTTATATGTAAGGATTTAATAGCATATCTTAAATTGGCTGTAAATATGTGCGATAAGAATAGTTTTATGAGAATAATAAATAGGCCTTTTAGATATATTGGAAAAGTAAATATAAAAAAAGTTATAGATAATAGAATAAAGGAAAATTGCTTTGATATTTTAAGGCAAGTAGGTGATTTACCTATTTTTCAGCTTAAAAATATAACTGTGCTTGAAAGAAATATTAAAAAATTAAACAGGATGAAGAAACAGGACAGAATAAATTATATATTGGACAAATTAGATTATATGGACTATTTAAAAAATTACTGCATGAAATTAAATAGGGACATGGATGAACTTCAAGATATTATAGGAGAGTTTAAGGAAGCCTGCGGGGAATTTGATAGTATAGAATCATTTTTAGATAATATTGAAAATGTGGCACAGACTTTAGAAAAAGGTGAGAAGGAAGATAATGCAGTTACTTTGAGCACTATTCACGGCGTGAAAGGTATGGAGTTTGAGAATGTGTTCATAATAAACTGCAGTGAAGGATTAATTCCCCATGCAAATAGCATACAAAATAACCTAGAAGAAGAAAGGCGGCTTTTTTATGTAGGAGTTACAAGAGCCATAGATAATTTGACTTTATGTTATTCAAGTACTATTAGGAAAAAGGCAGTAGATGTATCCAGGTTTATAGAGGAATGTGACTTGTTAAATTCGGGAGAACTTATGAAAAATTGCGGCTTAGAGACAGGAGATTATGTAGTTCACAAAGTATTTGGAAGTGGAAAAATAATAGATAAGGAAGATAATTGCTTAAAAGTATTGTTTTCAGATAATAGAGAGATAGGATTTGATTTATCTGTTCTTTATAATGGACAGTTGATGAAGGATGCTGCTAGAAAATGTTTGTGATCAAAGGTAAATGTAGATGATAGCATAACTACTTTTACAAAACATAAATTAGAAGAACATATTTAGATAAATTAGGCGTTTGCAAAACGTCGTAACACGCGTAAATGCGGTGTATTTTTTGTTGCAAAATAAAATAACTCCTCACTGATTTATGGTAAAATTGGATTGCAAATAAACAAAGTCACCATATAACTCAGAAAGGAGTTATATATTGAGAACGTACCTAGATTTGGTTATTTACCATGTCTATTTTAGAGGTATCATATCACTGGTTAGGTTTTTCTTCTTTTCTTTTGTTTTTAGTGTTGAAATATTTTCAATATTTATTCAGATAGAGTAACATGTTTTTCAAAAATTAAGTTATCTTGTAACTTTCCTTTTACTATATAGAATCCATTTTCTAAATTTGAAAAAATATAGATTCCGTTATTATTGGTTATTTGAATCTGAACTACCTTCTCATTTCCTTGTTTATCAAGAAGGTATAAAAATACTGTTATATTTGAAATTGGTTTTTTATCAATTGTAACTGTTCCGCTAATTGTACTATTATTATAATTTGAATCTCTGATTAAATCTAAATTTAACATAACGCGATCATATTTTTTAATTGTTAATTGTACAGGATCTGATACTAAATAGCCTTGTTTTTCAACTGTCAACTTATAATTATTAGGAACAATATTATATATTAGATACTGTCCTGTTGAATTTGACGTAGTTTTATAAATCGTATTGTTGCAATCATTCAAATAAGCTAAATAAACGGTTGCATTTTCAATAGGTTTTCTGCTTACTGCCTCAAGTATTTTACCATAGACAATACCTTTTATAAATGTCGAACTTTTCTTCAGTGTGAATGATAGCTTAGTAATCAAATTTTCTGTTATGCGGATTTCTTTAGTTATTGATGTGGTGTAACCAATTGCTGTGGCAATAACTTTATATATTCCAGGACTTAATATATTTTTAAAGATATAAATTCCATTTTTATCAGTTTCAGTGTGAAAAAGAGGTTTAAAGTTGTTATCAAACACCTTAACTGTTGCATTCTGTATTGGTGAATTTTCATAAAGAACTTTCCCTGTTAAGAGCGTATTGTAACAGGGGGAAACCTTATTTAATTCTAGGTTAACAGTAGCCTCTTCATGCACCGTTATTTCAAATGGATCGCTTGCTTTGAGAGTATAAATATCACTGATAAACATTTATTATGATACTTCTTCCTGCTTAGTAGATTTTACTAAATAGTTGCCTGGATTTATATTCGTAAACAAATACCTACCTGTAATAGTGGATCTTGTAGTAGCAATAATGGTTTCAACTCCGCCTACTATAGAATATAAAGCTATTCCTGCATTTGCAATTGGAAGACCTGTAGAAATGTCTTTTATAAACCCACTAACGGTGCCTGTATTTGCTTCGGCATCTGGCACTAATGATACGTCACTATTGATTAGTTCTTTTGTGCCAACGTTAATTGTGGCTGTTTGAGTTGGAAAGAAACCTAATTTTGATACTAGCAAATGATAGTCACCAGTAGGAATAAGACCTAGTATATATTGCCCATTATCATTGGTTGTACCTGTTGATATGAGTGTAGGCTCTGGTAGGGTCTCACTATATAAAAGTACATTTGCATTTTGAATTGGTACTTCTCCATTGACAGTTCTTATGATACCATATATTACACTTAGATTTGCATCAGGATCTGCTGTTAATGCTATATTTGCAGTAGTGGTTTTATTATTTTGAATAGTTATTGGAATTGTATTTGGTAATAGATATCCAGGTGCAATTGCTGTTACCTTATAAGATCCAATTGGAAGATTAGCAATAGTATACTGACCATTGCTACCTGTATTTGTGTGCTCAATAGGATTATCATTTATATCAAATACTTTAACTGTGGCATTAGCTATAGGAACTCCATCAGATGTTACTGTTCCTTTTAGAATACCACTGCTTGCAGTAGGACTTTCGGTTAAATCAAGATTTTCTGATATTTCTTCTCTTCCTGTAATAGCAAACTGAGGACTGCGTCCAATTACATATAAATCTTTGAATGCCATAATTAATACCTTCCTTTGTTACTTATTTTTAATTTATGAGTATAATCAATATATAATACGCAAACAAACAGATTATGGTGAATTTTTTTACAGTTTTATAAGTATAAATAGTGCAAAAGCATTTACTAGAATTCGCGGATATGTATCCACAGTTGGAAAAAATAGATAGAGTTATAATTGAGCATAAACTTGATGAATCTGAAGCGGTTTGCGATAAATATGGAATTAATTTAAATAATAAGGTTGGAACCACTCAAAACAGTAATCTCATATGAAAGTTTACTAAAACCTCGTGGCGTGAAAGGTATGGAGTTTGAGAATGTGTTCATAATAAACTGCAGTGAAGGATTAATTCCCCATGCAAATAGCATACAAAATAACCTGGAAGAAGAAAGACGACTTTTTTATGTAGGGGTTACAAGAGCCATAGATAATTTGACTTTGTGTTATTCAAGTACTATTATGAAAAAAGCAGTAGATGTATCCAGATTTATAAATGAATGTGATTTGTTAAATTCGGAGGAACTTATGAAAGATTGCGGCTTAGAGACAGGAGATTATGTAGTTCACAAAGTATTTGGAAGTGGAAAAATAATAGATAAGGGAGATAATTGTTTAAAAGTATTATTTTCAGATAATAGAGAGATAGGATTTGATTTATCTGTTCTTTATAATGGACAGTTGATGAAGGATGCTGCTAGAAAATGTTTGTAACGAAAGGTAAATGTATCCTAATTCATAAGTGAGTTTCCATTAATTTGATATATGACCAGTAATAAATACTGGATGAAATAGTTTAAATATTATATATTTGTTATGTAAGAAATATACATCAGATATATGCTGTTTTAATAACAGCAACCCATTTAATCATTTGAGGTCAGTATGAAGATACTGACCTCATTTTACTTCTAAAATAAAAAAATAAATTCAAGCTATTATAAATCAACAGATGAGTTGGGTAATCCAATTACCCTTGATGAATTGGTGTGAAAAATATGATATAATTAACCAAATAGTGCGAGCTGCGAAGCAGCATGCGAGTGCGTGATGTTTCCTCTTGCCAACGGAAGTGATTCGGTTGGCATTAGTAAGTTATTAACATATAGTAGGAAAATCCTATCAGGTAATGCCTAACCAGTAGCCTGTACCGAGTCCTTGGAGTCGAATCGGTAACGTTAGATTTAAGCGTAGGACAGGGAGAAAACGAGCCAAAACGAAAGTGAAGCTATTGAGCCGCGAAATTATTATCTAAATGAAGAGGTCGATACAATTATTTGTGTAGCAGACAACATTATACAAATCAATATGGTAAGATTTATATAACTCTTCCGGGGTCTGAGTGCTTGGCGAGTTTGATGATAAGTATGTTATTAGAACAGCTGAGATCCTATAATGTCTGAGAAATTAGTATGCAAAATCAAGTAAGGGAACGAGCAAGATGAGCAAAAGCATTATAGGAAGTCCGACTAACTCATAGTACTGTAGAAATCTGTGAAAGCAGGCGGAGGGAAGGGGTTAGCACAACATAGCTTCAAGTGAGCTTCAAATTATGCAGACAGGAGAGCTGAAGAACATGATTAATGAGCTACTTGGAATACAATATAATATAGAAAAAGCTAGATTAGATGGAAAGGTTCAAAACCTTGCATATTATATCAATGAAAGTGCTATTATAGCTAGCCATAAAGAAATGGATAGAAAGAAAGCAAAAGGCATTGATGGAGTATCAAAAGATGATTATTCTGTAAATCTAAAAGCTAATGTGGAACGTTTGTTAAAGCAAATGAGAAATGGGAGCTATCAGCCAGAACCTATAAGAAGAACGTATATTCCAAAAGACGGAAGCAAGAAGATGAGACCTCTAGGAATATCTTGCTATGAAGATAAGCTAGTAGAAAACGTAATAGCAAAGATATTAATAGAAGTATATGAACCTAAATTCTTTAATGAATCCTATGGATTTAGACCAAATAGAAACTGCCATCAAGCAATTAGAGAAATCATAGAGGATGTTCAATATCATAAGGTGAGTTACATTGTTGAAGCTGATATAAAAGGATTCTTTAATAATGTTGATCATGAATGGTTAATAAAGTTCCTGGAACATGATATTGCAGATAAGAAATTTATAGAGATAATTAAGAAATTCTTAAAAGCTGGAATAATGGAAAATGGTAAATACCTAGACAGTGAACGAGGAACACCGCAAGGTAATGGAGCATCTCCAGTTCTTGCAAATATATATTTACATTATGTACTGGACTATTGGTTTGCTGTCAAAATCAAAAGGAAATGCAAAGGCGAAGCCTATTTGATAAGATATTGTGATGATTTTGTATGTTGCTTTCAAAATAAATGGGAGGCAGATGGGTTTTATCAAAAGCTAATAGAAAGATTCGATAAATTTGGATTAGAATTTGCTTTAGAGAAAACTAAGATACTAGAGTTTGGTAGATTTGCAAAGAAAAATAGAGCAAATCGAGGATTAAGAAAGCCAGAAACCTTTGACTTTCTTGGATTTACATTCTATTGTAGTGAAGATGGTAAGAAAGGATTCTTTCGATGTAAGGTTAAGACTAGTAAGAAGAAATTCAGAAGTAAAGTTAAGACTATGAAAGAATGGATTAAGAAGAATAGGATAATGCCAGTAGGTGAATTGATTAAGAAAATTAATCAGAAACTAAGAGGACACTATCAGTATTATGGGGTCACTGATAATACAAGAAGTGTGAAGTGCTATCAAAATGTTGTAAAATGGTTGCTCTTTAAATGGTTAAATAGAAGAAGCCAAAGGAAGAGCTATACAATAGAAACATTTTACAATGGTTTATTGAGAACTTTTCCGTTATTAGAACCGAAAATAAGCGTAAGTTTATTCTATAGATGATTAATATGATGTGAAAAGCCGTATGCCTTAATAGGGCACGTACGGTTTTGCAGAGGAACATGGGCGGTGACGCCTATGTTTACTTAAGAAGTAAGAATATTTATAATAATAAAGAGGTGTTTTATTATGTTGTTTACCAGCTATTTAATTGGATTAGTTGTATTGGCTGTTGGAGTTGGACTTAAAATTTGGCCACCACATAATATAAGTAAGGTTTATGGATATAGAACGCCATTTGCTATGCAGAATAAAGATGTATGGAATGAAGCAAATTATTTTTGTAGTAATATGTTAATATATATTGGTATTATATGCTTAATAATATCAGCACTGTGTGATATTATTTACAAAAGCAATATTGATATTGCAAGCAAGATTTCAACAATAATATCTGTAACAATAATTGTATGTTCCCTTCCTAGCACAGAAATTCATTTAAGAAAAACATTTGATAAATATGGGAATAGAAGAATGTAATTTGAGTGATGATTATATTTAAAATAGTTAAAAAAGGAAATAATTTATTAGAACACCACAGAATTCAAAATAATTGAATCCTGCGGTGTTTTATTAGTCAATAAACAACAGTTAAGGTTTAAAAAACTATTTAGTGGAGGAAATAAAATGAATTCTAACTATTTTATAAGAGAAATTCAATTAAATACAGAAAAAGTAAATTCATTTTCTGAATATCCATATTGTTTGCCAGTAATAAAAAATTTATCAACTATAAAGTTTCACCCTAAGGTAACCTATATAATAGGCGAAAATGGAACTGGAAAATCTACCATACTTGAAGCAATTGCTATAGCATGTGGTTTCAATCCTGAAGGTGGGTCTAGAAATTTTAATTTTTCAACAAGAGATACCCACTCTGATTTATGGCAAAATTTAAAATTGATTAGAGAAACTAAAATACCTAAAGATGGTTTTTTCTTAAGAGCAGAAAGTTTCTATAATTTAGCTTCAAATATTGATGATATAGATGTTACTTATTCATATGGTGGAAATTCATTACATTCACAATCTCATGGAGAATCTTTTATGTCATTAATTATGAATAGATTTAGAGGAAATGGTTTATATATTTTAGACGAACCGGAAGCTGCTTTATCGCCAACAAGGCAAATGGTTCTAGTTTCAAGAATGCATGATTTAATTAAAAATAATTCTCAATTCATAATTGCTACTCATTCGCCAATAGTACTGTCTTATCCAGATTCTATAATTTATCAATTGGATGATAGATTAAGAAAAGTTAATTACGAAGATACTGAGACTTATCAGATAATGAAATCATTTGTTAATAATCCTAAAAAAATGTTGGATATACTTGGAGTAATGGCAAAGTAATTTTAAATATTGTAATCATATTTTAAATTACTATAATTAAAAGTAAGGGTGAATTGAAAAACGAACTTCTCATTTGTATTTCAAAAGTATTTTTGATGTAAGAATGAAAAAATAAGTGTTAAGAATAATACTCATAAAGGGATTAAATGGACAAGATCCAATATTTAATAAGGAGATGTGTATTATGGAAGTTAATCGAAAAACATTAATAAAGGATATTGTTAATATGGGACCTAGGGCAATAGAAATATTAAAGAATTTTGGTATGGGTTGTATTGAATGCCCTTCGTCTCAAAATGAGAGTATAGAAGATGCTGCTGCAGTTCATGGAATCGACGTAGAGGCTTTAATTCAAAGTTTGAACAAAATTCCATTAAGGGAGAAACTAAAATGGAAAATAGAAAAGAAAATTGAGGATGTTATGAAGTCACGATACAATATTAAATAATGTAATTTTCAAGATTAGTTATTTTAGATTTTTGATATCTTCTATAAGATAAAACCAGTACTTTAATCTAACATCATAAACTTAAGGAAATCTGATCAACATTTTTGTTTATCAGGTTTCCTTGATTTACACTATGAAATTTTTTTACTAATTATAAAATATATACATTTTATGTAAAGATTATTATATTTTGCACGACAAAAATAATATTATGATTTTTATTGTGGGGAGTAGGGAGGAATTTGATTATGATAGATGTCTATAACAATAAAAATTATTTAAATTATGATTTAAGTAATAAAGTTGATTATAGTAAAATTAAGGCTGTACAAAATACAAAACAAAATATATCTTCTAAAGTAAGTAATTCAAATGCATCTTCTGATTCAATTGAAATAACTCAAAAAGACCAAAATATTATTAATGCAAAAAAAGCAAAAGATGCATTTTTTGAAACTTGTTCCGATTTTGGTAGTGTTAATAGTAAAGGCTCTGATATGAGTAGTTATTATTGTATGATTCTTGATATGATGAAAAGACAAGGAATTGATACATCTTCTTTTTCATTAGGAAGTTCTTCTTTTGTAGATTCAGTAAAAGAATTTGAGAAGAAAGTAGATATGGAAAAACCCGGTGTATTTCCATCGAATTTTTCAGATTTTTGTGATGCTTATAAACAGAAACTTATACAGTGTGGATTATAATTTAATATTAAATAACATAGGGAGGTTCTTCATATTGTTAAGTATAAATAATAATTATGATTATATTAATAAAGCAATTACTGACAAAGATACTAATGATAGCAATGAAGTATTTAACGTACATGATAGTACTTTTTCACAATTGATCAAAGAAGATAGGAAATTGATTAAAGATGGAAAAATTACAGAGGATGATTATGGTTGTATGATGATTCATGCTTTTATTTCAAGAATGTGTGTTTGTAATGGTAAACTTGTATATAAATCTGATACTGATTAATTTATAGAATTCACGTTAAATTATGTAATTATTTGAAAATTTTTATATAGTTTTAAGCTAATAAATGATATAATAATAGTAAATCATTTTTATTGAAGAAAATATTAACATGTAATTGTATTTCAAAGCAAGAATAAGTTGGTATAATATTTAAAATAAAGTAAAACTTTTAATTAATAATAAAGTATTATAATTGGACTTGCTCACATGTAGAGTTCCTAAAAATAAATTTGATTAAATTGGAGGGGTATAAAATGGAATTAAAGGGAAGCAAAACAGAAAAAAATTTGTGGTCGGCATTTGCAGGTGAATCTCAAGCAAGAAACAAGTATACATATTTTTCTTCAGCTGCTAAAAAAGAGGGATATGAACAGATTGGTGAAATATTTCAACTTACAGCTGATAATGAAAAAGAGCATGCAAAGATTTGGTTTAAACTTTTAAATGGTATAGGTAATACTTCAGAAAATCTGAAATCTGCAGCTAGTGGAGAGAATTATGAATGGACTGAAATGTATAAAAAATTTGCGGAAGAAGCTAAACAAGAGGGTTTTGATGATATTTCTAGATTATTCAGTATGGTAGCAGAAATTGAGAAACATCATGAGGAAAGATATAATGAACTTTTAAAGAATATAGAAGAAAACAAGGTCTTTAGTAAAAGTGCGAAAAAGGTTTGGATATGTCGTAACTGTGGATATGTTTACATTGGCGAAAACGCACCTAAAAAATGTCCTGTATGCTCACATCCTAAATCATATTTTGAACTCGAAAGTAAAAATTGGTAGCATTATAGTAGTAAAAAACATCGTATTATTCAACTGAATTTTACGATGCTTTTATATTTGTAAAACAATTTAAATATTAAAATATTTTCTCATACTTATATTTAAAACTAAGGCTAATGAGATAAAATTAGCTAAACTAGAATTTCCTCCATAACTTACAAAGGGAAGAGTTATTCCTGCAATAGGCATAATTCCAATAGTAATACTGATATTTTGAAATACAGATAAAATGAGGGAAGCTGCTATACCTATACATATAAATCTTCCTAGAGAATCTTTTGATTCTTTTGCTGACTTTATGATTCTATATAATAATTCTATTATGCTTGTACTGAATTTTTATAGGTATCTATTGGAATTCTTACATTCATATTTAAGTCAAAATTTCCATACGGATTTACGTGATTATATATTAATGGAGTTAAAGCTCTGAAATCTTCTGGAGCCATCATATCAAACCATTTTTTTTAGATAATATTTGTTGTATCATTAGCGTATTTATATATACCAAACAATTTTGTAAGAGGTGAAGACTTAACACTGATAGTTCCTGATCTTCTATTCTATTTGTTGATATTTCACCACTTTTACTATAGAAAATAAATGAATTAGCTGAATTCCAGTTTTCAACTATATTAAGACCTTTATGTATTTCTATTCTCAATTCTTCTGAATTCAAGTAATCACAAAGGAATATAGTCTTTATAGCTTTTCCTAATTCAGCAAGGGCAAGATATGTGGGATGTTTTAAATTATTTCTAGTAAATATTTTTAATATAGCTTCTGTCTCAGCAGTACCTAATCTTAATGCAGTCGAATATTTTATCATTTGATCATACTGCTGTCTTATAAGCTCCCAATTTATAGGTTTTGTTAGTACTAGTTGTAAGCTAGAATATGCTTCACTTATTCCAGCATCCGGTCTATATAATTTTTGTAAATGTATTGCTCTAATTCTAGGCATTAGGTTAAATCCTAGTAAGTGGCAGAAAGCAAAAGCAACTTAACTTTGGCCATGAGAATCTAAAAAATTTTTTTCTATTTCCATGTCTGTACAATGCTTTATAATCTTTCTATCATTGCAGATACTTCAGAAGATGAGCATTGTTTTAACTGTGAATATATACATTGTGAATATATACATGTAGAATTCTTTTCAACATGCCAGTATATCATTACACCTCGTCCTCGGTATCTAATATGCCATTCTGTCATTAAATTTTGATCCCATGCTCCGAATTTTTTACTATCTGAAGCACAAGTTGTTGTACCTTCACCCCAGATATCTTCTACTCTGATTTTAAGTATGGCATTAACTACTTTTGATATTGCATTATGTAGATTATCTTTATTTATAAACTTTCTTTTTATATAAAGCAAATCTTTATAGGTTTCCCCATGATTCCCTGCTGAAATACGTTTTAAACTTGTATTTGTACCTAATCCATATAAGGCTAAAATAAGACGTTTTTGAATTATTTCTCTGTCTAGCATTTCACGTGAAGCTATAGTTTTAAAATTATCAGTAAAGTTTATTCTTAGATCTGCTGCTTTAAGAACATCAAGTAGATTAGTCATAGGCCAGTGTTTCATGAGTACCTATATTATAATATTTTTTGATAATATCCAAAGCTTTTATAATAGGTTGATGTATTTGATTATTTGAACAAAATTGTAAAGTGTTGAGTATTTAGGAAACCATTCTCCTATAATGATTACTATAAGATGATCTCATAACGGTATATACTTTCTGTCTATATGCAGAACCAGTATTATTAAATTCTTTTACTAAATCTTTTAATGTACTCTCACTTACAATTGGAAATAATACTTTTTTTATTATACCGTCTGGATTATTTACAGTTGCATCTGGCATTTGAAATAAAATATTTGTTTTCCCGTTGACACGTCTAAAATCATTTAAAAGTTCTTTATCGACTTTCCTTTCGGCTCTGATACTTATACTATGAATAATTTGTATTAGAAGTTCAATGAGATTATCTGTGATTTCTCTGATTCTAAGCCAAAAGAAAGATGATAATAGAGTGTATCGAAGTGGTTTTGGATGTCTGCGAAGTTCTTGTAAATCTTCTGAAACTACTCTTAATTTATATCTATTAAGTAATTTTTGAGGAATATTATTAAAAAGATCTTTAGGAAGATTAATTTGTTGAATTGTTTTGAGTTTAGTAATTTCTTTAAATACACTTTCTAATCCAATACGTCCTGGCTCAGATCTTAACTCACTAAAAGAAATATTATCTGAACTGTTGTAATTTACGTCCTTTTCCTCATAAGTAGTTAAATCATTAATTAAAGTATCCATTTTATTCAAATTTTCTTCTGATAATTTATCAAAGGTTTCTTCAAAAAATTTATTTTCATAAGTAAATATGGCTGATCTAGTTATACGTTCCATACGATCAGGTGTTGGAGGCTCAATTTGTAATTCCTTGAACCTATTATATGCAACATCTTTTAGATTATTTACATCTGCATTATGATAAAATACTTGTTTGGAAACCCATTGTGTTATAGTATGTATATCTTTAGCAACTACCTCACGAAATTTAAAAAAATCTCTAACCTGTGCTCTATGATATTTTATAATTCTACCATTTCAATCATAATTATTAAATAGCTCTAAATCTAAATTTAATTGTTTCGATATATAAAGGACAACCTCCTTTGGAATTTCATTCTTATAATTAGGAAATCTTCATTCATATTGAAAAAATTTAAACATAACAGTAAAGTCCAATCTTGTTACACTTGTTTTTTTCCCTAATTGCTCAAACTCATTTGGCATTATAGTAAAGTAATCTATAAGTTCGTCAAGTTCCCAATGTCTCTTCATGGAATATCACCTCACCCATATAATTCAATATTTGATAATAATAATATCATATAAGAATAGTAAAATAAATGACCATTTGCTTTACTATTCTTATTTTTATACTACAAAACGTAAATAAGCCATTTCTATAGTTAATAAATTTGGTAATATATCAGCAGAAAAAAACGACAGTAAAAAATTTATGTGCTATGTTTAATATAAGTAAACCTACTCTCTACAAGGTTATAGAAGAAATTAGTAAGAACCAGATATCATAGTGATATTATAAAGTTATAATTAATACGCAGTTGTAATTTGTTGTAAAATAAGTATATTATTTAAAAACATAATACGGAACCCTATTCAAACTCCGTATTATGTTATATTCCCTTCAATACCAACCTCAATAATTTACTAATACCAATTTCATTATTTAGTTCTTTGGAATTAAGCATTTCCCTGAGCCTTCAGGTTTTTAATTTCTTGTTGTAATTGAGTTATATTTTTCATTTTTTCATCTCTTAATTGTGTAAAAAGTTGACGTGCCTCTAAAGTGTTAATCTCCATCATATATTTATTATACATAGACTGTAACATCATTTCATCTTGTAAAGAATCATGTAAAAAGTCTATAGTGTTCATATAACCTCACTCCTTTTAAACAATTGAGAACTTTGACATAGTTTGTGACAATGTACTATAATTGTTACGGGAACTTTGTTCCATTTCCTTTAGCATCTGCTGGAACTTGGGATCAGTAATCTGCTGAGAGAGTTGGGCATATTTTTTCGCCATAAAATCTTCCTGAAATTGCAATTCTTTAAAAGCATTATTCATTATTTCTTGTTCTGTAAGCATTTTTTATATCCTCCTTATTTTTTAGTAATCACAGAATAGTATAGTTCTCCTGAAGAATCAATCAATGCGGCATAAACATCTTTAATATTTGCAATACCTTTTTTAAGCAATTCATCCTTCAGCCATTTCTCATCATATCCTAATTTCTTTAAATTTTTTTCTTCAATCTTTCCTTCATTGACAAGGAGAGTTGGAAATCCAGCACCCATGGTTTTGATATTTAAATCCTTGGGAGTTACAGGCTGATAGTCTGATTTTTTTAGAACACTTACATGACCGCTGGTTTCCAAAACTGCAGCCTCCACTTCACTAATATTAGGAGCATCTATACTTCTTATATCAGATAGTAGTAATTCTAATGGTAAGAAAGCTTTTGCCATATTAGGTCGGAGAATCTTCCCACCGGATATCAATGGTATTGATTTCCCCATTACAACTCTAGCGAAAGTTCTATTTTTTACAACTAAATAGGATATAAGATAATGAAGAATGTATATGACAACAATTATAACAGCAGTATTAATAAAACTTATTTTAGCCTCAAATAATGGAGCTGCTGTTATTCCACCCATCATCCAGAAAAATGTAAAGTCATAGCCTGCAAACTGGCCGCCAGCCCTATGGGGTAAAACTTTTCCTTCCAGAAATAGCAAAATTCCAACTACGATACTGCGTAAAGCGAATATAAAGGGGCTAATTTCTTCAGCACTTCCAAATATATCTTTTAATAGTTCCATTATCATACCTTCTTTACTATATACTCATATAGACTGTTCCATCTGATTCAAGCATAGCTATAAATATACCCTTTGGATTAGTAATGCCCTTTTCTTTTAATTTAGTCATTAGCCAATCATAATCTAACCCCATAGCATGTAGATTTCTTTCGTCTATTTTCCCATTATAAATGAGAATTGTAGGTATTGATATCGTTTTAGATGGTAAATTCATCTGTTTTCTTGTAAGTGGTAGTGCTTCAGTTTTTTTAATAACACTTATTTTCCCATATGGCTCTAATAGGATGGTATCAATTTCTGATAGATTATGAGCTCCTTTTAGTCTTAATTGTCCTAATAGATTATCCAATGTTACATGACAATCAAGCATATTTTCTTTAAGTATTATTCCATCCTTCATAAGAAGCGTTGGTTTTCGATCGATTAACCTAGGCCATTTAATATCTAAATAAGACAAAAAGATATTTACAAAGGCATAAACAAAAGTAATTACTAATCCAGAAGTAAGGGAAGATTGAGGGTTTAACATTCTAATAGCAGCTAAGCTCACAATTCCAGCAGCTACTAAATAGTTATGACCTGATAGAATTCCTACTTGACGGTGACCCATCAAGCGAGTTGCAATGATTAATGCAATATAAAGAATAACAGCTCTTAAAGCCAAAGCAAACACTGATAAATCTTTACTTCCTTCCATAAATGAATTCCAATTCAAAGTAATTCCTCCTAAGCATTACTATTTATCACATGGGATTTAACTTCTCCTAAATTATTAAATGCTGTTTTAGCAGTAAATTCAATATATATCATGCTTTAAAACCAAGTAACTATAGCTAATATTATGTAGTGAACCAGATATTAAATGAGGTATTTCCATTAAAATAAAAGCCTCTCTTAAAGTTAGAGTAACTCATTTCCCATGCAATTTAGATTAGAAATATATTAATTGTTACAACATTAGTATTAAATTTTTAAAATATCTTATTCATAAAAAATTCAAATATAAAACCTTAAGAAACATTTTTATTAACTGGAATTATTTTATTGTATACCCAAATCGAATAGAATTCGTGCCATTTTAATTCTTACTCTTTGCTTTAAGTAACATTTAGTTTACGTAAATTAGCCCTTACAACTGCAAGTGTCATTTTTGAATTTAAAAGTGCTGCAGCAAGCTCCAACTGATGAATGTACCTTGTTGTCGCCATTTAATTTAACCTCTATATTTTTTGCATAATATAAGTATTTATAGCCAAAATATATTTTAGAGGTGATATTAATATGCAAATACAACTTAGTCAAAAAGAAAAAATGTTTTTAGAAGATGGGAAATTTCAAGAGGAGATTTGTATTGAAAAATACAACAGTTATTCTCTACAAGCACAAGATCCACAATTGAAGCAACTTTTTACCAAACTTGCTGGTGAAGAACAACATCACCATAATATTATCAATCAAATGCTTCAAGGACAACAGCCAAATCTAGCTCACAATCAACAAGCTCAGCAACAAATGGCTCAAAGTACTTCCCAAGGAGCTACAAATAATCAACGTGATAAAATACTTTGCAGTGATTTATTATCTACAGAAAAATATGTTTCAGGCACTTATGATATTGACGTTTTTGAATCTGCTAATCCTGTAGTTAGGCAGGCAATGCAACATATTCAACAAGATGAACAAAGGCATGGGCAAGAACTTTTTAATTATATGAATAGTCATGAAATGTATACTGTAAAATAATAACAAATTATTAACTATAAATAATTTCAAGCAAAAACTTAGATATGTATGTTACATATGTCCTTAGAAAAACGGTAGAGCTATTTATTTAGGCTCTACCTTAATTAAGTTTACTTTTTTTTCATGCAATTAATGATACCTACATCCACAGGTACTACTTTGGGTTTCAACAGTGCTACAGCCACAACCTATGTCTAGCAATGTTTCTCCTGGATGTAGCTTTTTTAGTATGTAATCAATTTTTTGTAATTAATATAACGTTAATTATTGACGTAATTAAAAATTGTATTTAACTATTGTAATTGAGTCACATTCTTCTTATAAGACGTATCAACCATTGATATGCCTTTTATTTATGTTAATTACCGTAGTTTAGCTACTTTGCCCCCGGTGACACGTTCGCTGGTATTGCCCATAAAAGTATTGTAGATCCAATGAGTCCCCATTCTTCTCCAATGACAGAGAATATAAAATCTGTATGTATTTCGGGAATGTATCCACCAGATACTTGGGTACCTTTTAGTGCCTTACTGGTTACATCGTTAAATAGTAGAACTCCCACACCACCCCAATATATTAAATTGGCATATTGAACTATAGTTCTATAATCAATAAGTAAAATCAGGAAAATTATTACCGTACTTAATATAACCCATAAAATATTACATAAATTTTCAATAAAAACAATCTTATTCTAACATATAATTGTTAAAATAAGATGTAATAATCATTATATTTTAATGAAGAAAAAGTTTTGAATATTTAATAAAATAGGGAGATTTATTTTGATATTTTCATTATATGTTTTATTAGATAATTGGCGTTATAATTAAGGCATAAGTTGTACTATGAATAGGAGAGATTATTATGAGTACAAATATTGAGGCAATTTTATTTGATTCTGGCCGTGTGTTAAATTACCCTCAGTCTGGCAACTGGTTTATCACACCTAATTTTTTTAAATATGTTGATAAAAACGTATTTAACAGCATTTCAAAGGATAGAAAGAAACTCTCCTTTAAAAAAGCATATGATTATATAAATTCGTGCAAGTTAATTAAAACGCAAGAAGAAGAATATAGGCATTTCGTTGAATATTATAATATATTTTTTAAAGGATTTCCTGAATTAAATTTAAGCACGGATAATGTGGAAAGTGTTGCTAAAGATTTAGTGTATAACCCCAAAAAGTATGTGTTCTTTGATGAAGCAGAAGGTGTAATTAGTATGCTGAGTAAAAAATATAAATTAGGAGTAGTATCTGATGCATGGCCGTCTCTAAATAGTGTATTTGAAGCAGTAAAATTGCGAAAGTACTTTTCTACATTTATTATTTCGTCAATGTTAGGAGTTACTAAACCTGATAGTATTATGTATCAAACTGCATTGGATGAATTGGGTGTGCTGCCTCAAAATACAATATTTATTGATGATAATTTAAAAAACTGTATTGGTGCAAATAAACTTGGTATTCATTCAGTTTTGTTATGTAGGAATAAGCGTGAGTATATTTCAAATAAAGTATTAAGTATAGGAAAAAAATACGATGTCGTAAATAATCTTCAGCAGCTAGTTACACTAAAAGATATGAGAAATTAATTTTAGAAAGAAATAGTTATTTGTAAAGTGAGTAAAGGAGAAATGTTATGCAGCAATTTTTAATAAATGAATTTGGCAAGAATTTAGGTAGTAAGATTTATAAAATTCAACAGAAAGCATTACAAACAATACCTGGTTTTGCTATAGGAAAAAGTAGCAATCAGTTAAAAACTCTTGAAAAGACAATTTTACCAAGGATTGCATTGTATAAGGCATTACAAAAACAATTAGAAGACCGGAAAAAGGCGTATGATACAGTTGAGAAATATATGTTTACTATTGTAGGACGAAAAATTAATAAACAATATTTAGCATTTGAATCTATACCTGGATTTTTTTATATCTTTAGAAAAATAATGATTGGAACAATTAGTAAAAGTGATAATTGGATAACTGAAGTGATAAAAAATGATAGCGTATCAGTAAAATATAACATAACAAAATGTCTTTGGTATGATGCCTGTAAGGAAAACAATTGTCTCGAACTTTGCAAAATTTTCTGTGATACAGATCATGTAATTTATGATTCAATGAAGAAAATAGAGTTTATTCGAAAAGGAACATTGGGTACAGGACATAAATGTTGTGATTTTTGTTTCTTAAATAGAAGGAAAATATAGGTATACATTTCATAATGTAAAAGGTAAGTTGTGTAATACAACTATCTTAATGAATTGATTTTAAAAATATGATATAATTACCATTGAATAATTTAGAATTGCAAAATTTTATTAATTAGCGGAGATGAAAGTTAAATGAATTTGGGGTATGAAAATCCATCATTGTTGTATAGCTTAATAGATGAATTTGGAAATAATAGATTATTTAGTTCAATGTATAAAAATTATATTAAGACCTTAAAGCTTAAAGGAAATGAAAAAGTATTGGATTTTGGAAGTGGTTCAGGTGCAGGGTCAAGGCATTTGGCAAAAATACTTAAACAATGTGGTGGACATTTAACGTGTGTTGATATTTCAGAATATTGGACAGAAAAAGCAAAAAAACGAATGAAATATTATAATAATGTTAGTTTTTTAGTTGGACAACTTTCTGAACTTAAATTAGGGAGTGAATCCTTTGATGTTATTTACGTTTTTTATACATTACATGATGTTTTAAAGAATTTAAGAAATAGTATAGTAAGTGAATTTTTTAGAATTTTAAAAAATAATGGAAGATTATATATTAAAGAACCACAAAGAGAAAATGATGGAATGCCTATATCGGAAATTATAGAGTTGATGGAAAGCAATGGTTTTTATGAAGAAAGCTCTATAAGTAGTAAGTGCACATATAGTGCAGTTTATAGAAAGAAATGTTAATAATATGTTGGATGCAACTAGAGAGTTTAAATTTTATCTATAAATAAGGTTCCATCACTTTGAATTTCAGCATAGAAAACGTCCTCTATAGAGGAAATATTTTGTTGCTCAAGTTGTTTCTTTAGCCAATTTTTATTTAAATTTAGCTCTTTTAAGTTATGGTTTATTATTTTACCGTCAACAATTATCTCAGAAGGAATATATTTAGCAGTAGAAGAGGGAATTTTTATATCTGCTTTTGTTACTTGTTGGTGTGATTGCTTTTTCATTACACTTAAGTTTCCATCTGGCTCTAATATTGCGTATTCAACTTCTGTGATAGAGAATATATTTTGCTTTCTAAGCAGCATTGATAAATCATCCATATTAAGACGACTGGAGGATAGAGATTGTTTCATGATTTTTCCTCTTTTTATTAGAATAGTCGGCTGGCCGTCAACGATACTTCTTATATTTCCTGACTTTAGGTTTATATATCCAGTTAAGGCAGTTAATATACACCACCAAGTTAGACCAATAAGATGGTTTATGAATAGTTTATTGTCTATACTAATGATATTTGCAGCAATAGAACCTATTGTAATACCAGTAATATAGTTAAAAAATGTTAAATGACTCATTTGCTTATTTCCTAGTATTCTTGCCAAGGTTAATAGCACTATGAATGTTACTGTTGTTTTAAGTAGTAATTGAAATACATCTATAATTCTAAGAGTCATGGGTGATGCCTCCTTAACACTATCTCTATATTAAAGTAGAGAGTTTATATAATAAATAAAAAATATAATATCAATTTTATATTTTCCCAATCTATCTGGCTTATTCACATTAGATTAAGGAAAATGGTGTATAAAAAGGTAAGGCATATATTAAAAATAGATATTGAGTGCATTTCTAAAAAATAAGATGATAATTAATTATGGTAATAGTTTTTGATATTAACCGAATTATAAAATGTGAAGGAGTTTAATATGAATGATGATTATATATTGAGAATAATAGAATCTATAGGGGAGTTTGCTGGAAAAGTATTGTTCAATAAACAGAGTAAGGAATTTAAAAATATAGATGTACAATCAATGACTATACAAGATGTGTTACCAATATTATTAAAAAAACTTGTTTTTCAAGGTAAATATAATGAAGCAGAAAATTTGCTATTTGAAGAACTGGAAAAGAATCCTTCAAATGATTTAATTAAAATAGGAAAAGATTTTTATAATATATTACTCTTAAAAAGTGATGAAGATCTTACCAAAGCAAATTTTTCGAGAGAGGAAATATTTCAAGGATTAAATGATATGAAAAAATTTACTTGTGAGCTTATTCAGGTTACTAACAATTCGCATCTTGAATAAGCTCTTTTTTGATATACTATAGATACGTTAAATAAATGTGCTAAACATTGATTTACATTTTACATTTAGAAGTCCTTATAGACTATGATGATATGAAAATCTGCTGCCGCGAAGCTCTTTCCAGACTTCATCACATTGCAAAAGAATTTCATTAGAGAGTGACCCCTTTTCTAAATATATTAAATTCTGTTTTAAGTGCTCCAAGCGGCTTACTCCAATAATTACACTGTTTACATAGTTATAAGAAATACACCAGCGTAAGGCAAGTTCAAGCAGCTTCATGCCATGGCTTTGTGCAATCTGTGTTAGCTTTCCTATTGCTTGAAAACTGTCATCATTCCAATATCTTTGATAATATCCACCTAAATCGGAAAAACGCGAATTTTCAAAAGGATGATCTTTACTGTGCTTGCCGGAAAGTAATCCACCTGCTATTGGATTATATATAACTAGGCCTACCTTGTTTTGCTTGATGCAAGGTACTAGCTCGGACTCTATTCCTCTTGTAATTGAGTTGTAAACGTTCTCGGTTACACTTGGTGCTATCAAGTTATGTTTGTCGCAAGTCCATAGGGCATCCATTAGTTGCCATGCAGCAAAGTTGCTGATTCCAATATAACGAACCTTCCCTGATTTAATAAGAGAAGTCATTGCTTCCATTGTTTCTTCAAATGGCGTTAGTGGGTCAGGTGTATGCATATAATAAATATCCAGGTAGTCTGTATTTAATCGTTTTAAGCTATTTTCGACAGATGAAATAATATGTTTTCTGCTGAGCCCTTTGTCGTTTGGTCTTGAACCCGATGGCCCTCCCACCTTACTTGCTAGAATTACATTTTCCCTGCAGCCTTTAATACCTTTCCCTGTAATTATTTCACTTTGTCCACCATTATAAATGTCTGCCGTGTCTATAAAGTTGATCCCGCTATCCAACGCATATTTAATAACTTTAATGCTATCCTGCTCGTTTAACTGTCCACTAAATGTCATTGTTCCAAGACAAACCCTTGATACATTTAAACCTGTCCCTGCTAAATTTGTATATTCCATATACAAAACCTCCTAGTATATGTTTAATTTCATATTTTATTCTTCTTTATCTGATGGCTACCTACTGTAACACTCCAACTAAGTAAGATTCATTGATAATGAAGATATTAGCAATACAATGATTAGAAATCTAACAATTAGGTTTCTAACATTAATAGTATACTTTACTAAAATTAATGTCAACTCAAATTACTATTTGTAGCCATCGGATAAAAATAGTTTCCATGGGTTCCATATTAGAAAACAAAAGGTCAATTTTCACTATATAGTGAATTAATTGGCCTTTTATTTTTCATAGAATTATTGTCGATATTGTCTTGGATGAAGGCGGCTTCTATTATCTCTTAAAATATGTCTTGGGAAATTATCAAATCTTTGTCTAGAAGTTGAGTTTGTGTTTGTTGTTGTTGTAAATGATTCCCCATCTGTTCCAATTGTAGAAGGATAAATTACAACATTTTCATTACTTAATTCCATTGCAACAGGATTGACCTTGTTACTTGAAGCATTCAATAAAGTACCGTTGACCATAGCTGACTGGTATTTTACCGTACCCATATCTGCTAAAGGATATAGTTTTAGTTTGAGTCTGGCCGCCAGATGTAGTTACAGTAAATGTTAAATTCCATGTTGAATTGGATGATTTAGATATATTAACATTGATAGTTGAATTAATTGGGACACTAATGATGTTTTGAGCAACATCAGGCAGCTTTTCCCAAAAAACTTCTGCAACAGCTTATCCATTTTCTACTTCTTCTAAGGTTCCCATTTGAAGAAGATCTGAAGAACTTGCTCCACCTAAACCAATCCACTGTGCAGCTACTGCATTTTGCTTATTTGTTGAAAATGCCTTCTATAGGAGTAATTAGGACAAACAAATCGTATAAGTTGGCATTTTTCACAATATCCTTGAAATACAAAAGCTAATCAGTGATTAACTTTAAAAATGATGTCAATAATATAGACAAGTATAAACTTTTATAAAAGTACACGAAATAGGAGGTAGAGAGTTTGAAATGGAGGTAGTGATGGTATGGGATACAATATTATAGATATAATTAATAAGTCAATAAATATTGCAGTTAGAAGAAAAGCTGAATATGAGGACATAGGGAAAAAATGCAATAAACAGTCCATAAAAATAATGTCAGTTGTTTTAATGAAACAATTAGATAAAAATATTGAATATTATGAGAAGCTAAAAAAAGTAATAAGTGGTATGGAATTTGAAGAAATTGATTTTGTAATATATGATAAAATGTCTTTTTTAATAGATGAGTTTAACAGGAAAGTATATAAACCTGAAATCAATAATGTTAGAGATTATTTGAAATCTTTTCTTGACTTAGAGAAAGACTTATATTCTTTACTTGTTGATGTACAAGGTAGATTTGTGAAAAATACAAGTGATGTAAGTACAAAAACATATACAATATTGTCCCATATTATTAATAATGAGGCTAGCCATATTTCAACTCTTGAAAAAATGCTAAAATAAACATAATGCATCAGGTGCTGCTTAGAAAACTTCACCTGATGCATTTTAAAGTATATTTATTTAGTAGGAGGATCATCATTGATGATTCTATTTGCTTCTTTTTCGGAAAGGTCATAATTTAAAAACGTCTTATAAAAATTCCTAGTTTCTTTAACTATATCTATGTTAGAAAATTTATTCGGGTGTATGATTTTTGCTGCCCATTGTATTTGTAATGCTTCTTCTGCACTGTATCTATCCCAGTAAAAAGCTCCATCTGGATTGAAGTATACTTTTGAATTTTTAACAGCATTTACTTTTTGCCAGGAAGGGTCATTTAATAAATTGTTTATATTTTTTTTACCATTACTTACTTTCATTAATGTATTGCTGCTTAATATTACAATGTCTGGATTCCATTTTAATATTTGTTCCATGGATACTTGTTTATTATTTCCTTTTACTTCTGAAGCTGCATTTATTCCACCAGCTGCTTCTATCCAGGAGTTAATTATTGTATTGTTTCCATCTACGGTTATTGGTGAAAGTGAAGTTACATGGAGAACTTTAGGTTTTTGTTCCTTAGGTATTTTAGATGTTATGCTGGTTATAGTACTGAGTTTGCCATCTAAATAGGATACATATTCATCTGCTTTTTTCTTTGAGTCTGATCCTAAAATATCACCTGTAAGTTTAACGCACTTTTTTAAACTATTAAAATCAGTAAAGCTTAATTCTACAGTTGGAATTCCTGAATCTGATATTTTATTTGCATTTTTATCATTTAGTGGTGTAAATACAATGTCAGGTTTTGCTTTTATAAGTTCTTCTGTATTGACACCGTCTGAAGTAAATGCTGTCACTGCATTTTTCATTTGAGGATTTACTTTGTAGAGCCATGGTCTTCCCTTTTCTGTGAGAATGGTGGCAACAATTTTATTTCCTTGGCCTAAAATACATAGAACCTCATTATGAGCTTGCCAGGAATCTCCTATCTTTTTAATATTTAGGGGCACGTCCACTTTTCGTCCAGCAGTATCGGTAATCGTTTTCGTCTGTGTGCTTTTTTCACTTGCTTTTTTTGATGTATCACCATTATTACATCCGGTTATTAAAAAAATAATTGCAAAAACAGTGATAAGTATGAATTTTAGTTTTTTCATGAGTTAACACATCCTTCTTAAAATATTTACCTATAGCTGAGTACCATAAAAATCCATTATAATATGTATTAATTTACAGAATATAGTCAACTTTGGGGTGAAACATGGATTTAATGGTACAATAATTTACTATATTCATTATAATATAATAATCTTTATTATACAATTGATTTTAAGACTAAACAGTATAAAATATAACATAATGTACTTGAAACAAAATATAAAATATACTTTATATTATATTTTGTCATGTTTTATTGCAAACCTAATAAGAATATAATATAATGTAAATATGTTAAACTTGTAATAAATGTTATTTAGGTAACTGACAAAATAGAAATTGATCATAGGAAGTGTAATATTAAGTTAAGACAGAGCCGAGCGCCTGGGCTATAAAATGTCTGGGCGCTTTTGTTTGTAAAATACTTACATAAATTATGATAGTAATGGGGGGATGGTAATTAATGAAAAGTGAAAATGAGGAACATATATCACTACCTGGAAATGAGGCTCTAAAGAGAATAATGGAAAGGTGTGACCTAAAATCACGAATAGAAACAGTATCTCTAATTGATGGATTAGGAAGAGTGTGTGCTTACGACATTGTATCTATGAATACACTTCCTAATAGTCTTACTAGTAGGCTAGACGGCATATCTGTATATTACCATGATTTTCAGAATGGAATACCTGATACTTCTAGCTGGAAAAGAGGAGTACAATATGATTTCGCAAATACTGGAATTGGCATTAAAAAGGATTATGATACCGTTATCAAAATAGAAGAAGTTGAAATAGATAAATCAGGTAACATAAAAATATTAAAAGCACCCTCAGTAAAAGGAGAGCTCACCCAGCCTATAGGACAAAAAATGAGAAGAGGTGATGTGCTTGTAAAGTCCCATACGTTACTTACACCATCTCATCTTGAAATACTTGCTATGGGGGGAATTGATAAGATTGATGTGCTCCAAAAACCTGTAGTAGCTATTATACCTACAGGTAATGAATTGGTTCCTGTAGGAAAACCATTACCATTAGGTAAAAATGTTGAGTCTAATAGTATAATGATGAGAACAAAAGTTGTTCTTTGGGGAGGACAACCGCTAGTTTATGATATCGTTCCAGATGATCCTAAAAAAATTATAAATACACTTCTTGATGCTTTAAAAAAGGCGGATATTGTAATAATCAATGGAGGATCATCAAAAGGTACTGAGGACTATAATATAAA
Organism: Clostridium sp. AWRP; assembly: GCF_004006395.2. Classification (NCBI taxonomy): domain Bacteria; kingdom Bacillati; phylum Bacillota; class Clostridia; order Eubacteriales; family Clostridiaceae; genus Clostridium; species Clostridium sp. AWRP. The sequence goes on from NZ_CP029758.2 coordinate 1,826,171, forward strand.
AATGTTAGAAGAAGTAGGAGAAGTACTAGCTCATGAAGTAGAACATGGACCAGGCAAACATACTTCATTTACAGCCGCTTATGGAAAGCCTGTAATTGGCATCGTAGGGCCACCAATTGGAGCCGAGTACACGGTAGATTGGTATGTTATGCCCCTTATTAATAAATATCTTTTTCAACCAACCATAAAGCCGCAAAGGTTACAAGTAGTTCTTACAAAACCAATTGTATCAAAGCACCCATTCGATTTTTATGTACGTATTATTGTAAAATATGAGGACGGGCAGTATGAAGGTACGCCAGTAATTGGCCGTGACAAACCTGTTGTTGAAGGATTGATTTATGCAAATGCTCATTTATGCATACCGGGAAATGTTGATGGATATGAAGCAGGAGATAAAGTCGAAGTTGAGCTGCGCTGTCCCATCGAACTTATAACAAAGAATTAAATTATTAAATGCCAAACAATAAAAAATAATTTTTGTAAGACAGCTAATTATAGTTTAAAGGGAGGACAAGTATATGCTAGAAGAAATGAAACTGGCTAATTCGTCTGAAAAATCTATGTCAAAATCAAAGCAGAAGAAATCAAGAACAACGTATATTATGATAATTATTGCCTTGTTACCAATACTTTCTTTTTTTATTTCCTTAGCTATAGGCAGATATCCTATATCAGTATCACAATTTTTTAATGTTATATTATCAAATGTTTCAGGAATGGATAATTCAAAATATGCAACTATTAGCACAGTTTTATTTAACGTCAGGATTCCTAGAATTTTGTCGGCATTACTAGTTGGAGCAGGCTTAGCTATAGCTGGTTCTGCATATCAGGGCTTATTCAAAAATCCAATGGTATCTCCAGATATACTTGGAGCTTCTTCTGGTGCGGGATTTGGTGCAGCATTTGGAATACTTTTGTCATTTAACAGTTTTGGTATACAGATTTCAGCATTTCTATTTGGACTTGCAGCAGTTAGTATAACCTATTTAATAAGTATAATTATAGGAAGAGGTAATAATGCTACATTAATACTTGTGCTTACAGGTATGGTTGTTTCAGCTTTATTCTCTTCTTTTATTTCTATAACGAAATATGTGGCTGATCCCTATGATAAACTTCCAGCTATAACTTTTTATTTGATGGGAGGATTATCTTCTGTTACTATGAAAGACATCAAAATATTATCGGTACCATTTATAATAGGAATTATACCATTAATTTTATTGAGGTGGAAACTTAATGTACTTTCCTTTGGTGATGAAGAATCAAAATCTTTAGGTGTAGATACTTCAAAGTTAAGAATAGTTATAATACTTTGTTCAACTCTAATTACTGCTGGAGCTGTATCAATCAGTGGTATCATTGGCTGGATAGGACTTGTAATACCTCATATAGCAAGAATGTTTGTGGGACCTAATTTTAAAGTCTTATTGCCTGCTTCCTTGTTGATTGGGGGTACATTCCTTTTATTAGTTGATGACGTAGCTAGATGTGCCTTTTCTGTGGAGATTCCATTAGGAATTCTCACATCATTAATTGGAGCACCATTTTTTATTTATCTTTTGATTAAAGGAAGGAGAGGATGGATATGAAAAAAATTTTTTTCACTGGTGAGAAGGGGATAGGTAAATCTACATTATTAGAAAAAGTTATTAAAAATATAGATTGTTCTATAGGCGGATTTATTCAAGAAAAAGAGTTTACAGAAGGAATGAAAATTTTTAAAGTTATTTCACTTTATAACGTGAATGATAATTATATTATGGGCAGATATGATGTAAAAAAAGAAAAAATGTATATAGATATGGACGTATTTAATGTTATATCTAAGGATGTACTTTTAAAAAGCTTATATAACAGAGATTTAATAGTACTTGATGAATTAGGATTTATGGAAGAAAATGCACCATTGTTCAAAGATATCATTTTTAAAATACTTAATAGTGATAAGCCTGTTATAGGAGTATTAAAAGAATGTGATGGGGATTTTGTACAGAAAATAGCAAAGAGAGAAGATGTACAAGTAATTAGAATTGATGAAAATAATAGAAATTTTATGGAAGATAAAATTCTTCGAATTTTACAACAAAATGATGTAAGGTTGAAGAAAAATATAAGTTAAAAAAATCATGGGGGGAAGAAAAAATGAAAAAAATATCTAAAATTTTAATTTTATTGCTAATAGTATGTACCTTTGGAGCTTGTGGAAAAAGCACAACTTCTACAAGTATAACGGCAGATAGTAATAAAAAGATTACTGTTACTGATGGATTAGGAAGAAAAGTAGAACTGTCCAAGCCAGCTGAAAAGGTATTAAGTGCTTATCCTATAGCAACACAGATATTATGTGCTTTAGGGGAGCAAAATAATATTTTAGGTGCAGATGGAAAAATTGTAAAAGACCCATTAGGTTCTTCACCAAAGCCAGGTGCAAGTAAATCGTCTGCTACTAAAGATGCTAATGCGTTAAATGTGGAACAAGTAGCAGCTGCTAAACCAGATATTGTTTTTATACAAAAAAAGAACAAACAAGTCATACCAAATCTTGAAAAAGCAAACATTAAGGTTTTTGTTGTAAATGCAGAGAACCTTGATGAATTAAAATCTACTGTGAAAAATTTAGGAATAGTTACTGGTAAAGAAAAAAAAGCAGATGAATTTATGGATTATTATACACAAAAGTTAGATTTTATTAATAATAAACTTAAAGGTGTAGATCAAAGAAATAAGCCTAAAGTATATATGGCAGGAGGAAGTATGTATTTAACTCCAGGAAAGAATATGTTTCAAAACTCATTGATTGAGTTAGGGGGTGGAATAAATGTGGCAGGTTCTTTAAGTAAAAGTGCTAAGTGGAGTGAAATATCTGCAGAGCAGTTAATTAGCTGGAATCCTGATATAATAATTCTTACACAATATTCTGGAGTAAAACCTCAGGATGTACTTAATAATGATGGTTTAAAAAATATAAATGCTGTGAAAAATAAAAAAGTTTATTTGATATCTTCAAAAATGAGTTCATGGGATATGCCTTGTCCACAGACAATTTTAGGAATAATGTGGTTAAATACAAAAACAAATCCTGAAGTATTTAAAGATACAAACATAACAAAAGAAGTAGATGATTTTTATCAAAAATTTTATGGAACTACTTATACAAAGCTTGGTGGCACTTTAGACTAAAATAGAAACGTTCTAAATGACATAATTTGATAAAAGGAGGAGAGGACGGGTATGAAGTTAGAAATAAAAAATGTTAGTTGCGGTTATAATACAAAAGTTGTTGTAAAAGATATATCCATGAGTGTGAGCTCAGGAGAAATATTGTGTCTATTGGGGCCAAATGGTGTAGGTAAAACTACTTTCTTTAAAACTATATTGGGTTTTTTAAAGCTTAAAGGTGGGGAAATACTCTTAGATGGAGAAAATATACATAACTGGTCTAGAAAACAGTTGGCTAAAAGCATTGGGTATGTACCACAGGCTCATACCCCTCCTTTTCCCTACAAAGTTTTTGATGTAGTATTGATGGGCAGAACTGCTCATCTTTCAATGTTTTCTTCTCCTTCAAAAGAGGATAAAGATATTGCTGAGGAGGCTATAGATATCTTAAATATATCCTATTTAAAAGACAAAATATATACAGAAATAAGCGGTGGGGAAAGACAAATGGTTTTAATTGCCAGGGCACTTGCACAATGTCCTAAAATGCTCATAATGGATGAACCAACTTCTAATTTGGACTTTGGAAATCAAATTAGAGTATTGGATCAAATAAAAAAGCTTTCTAAAAGAGGACTAGCAGTTGTTATGACTTCACATTATCCTAACCATGCATTTATATGCTCTACGAAAGTGGCGTTTATGCAAAGAAACAATGTATTTACAGTAGGTAATGTAGATGAAGTTGTTACAGAGGATATGCTTAAAGAAGCATATGGTATTGATGTAAAGATTGTTAGCATACCCAATTCGAATGGAGAAGAGATGAAAGCTTGTGTGCCTGTGATTTCAAATTAAAAGTATATAAATAATTATAAAGTAATTAAACACAATATAATATATAATTTTATGACATGATTTGCTATGTTACGTTGCAAATTAAACAAAATTATAATATAATATAAATGTATTAAATTTGTAATAAATGTTATTACATAACTGGCGAAAGTGGAATTAACCACAGGGAGTGTAATACTAATTTAGGACAAAGCCGAGCGCCTGGGCGATAAATGTCTGGGCGTTTTTTTGCTTTATAAAAATGATATCGATTACGAGACATATATATCCATGAAGCCTGATATAGTTATGAACAACTCTGAAAATAATTCTATAACTAAGGTGAGGCAGCAAAAACTTGGAAGCATACCTGTGGTAGTTGTGCATGATTTGGATACCCCAAATTTTGTCCCATACAATACATTTATGGGAAAGGTTTTAAGAGCAAAGCAAAGGGCAGACAAGTTGATATCTTTTTATAATAATGTAAGGAAATAAGTAGAGAATAAAGTTTCAAATATACCAGCTGAATAGAAAGTAAAGGTTTATTATGCTGAATGACCTAAAGGTTTACAAACTGATTAACAGTGGAATCCAGATGTTATTTTTATGGGGGGTGTTAATAATACAAAATTAATTTTGAATGATCCTAAATGGAGCAATGTTAAGGAAGTAAAGGGTAATATTCAAAGGAGGAATATAAGAGTGAAATACAAATTTAGCAACAAAAAAATTACAATGGCTATTATAGCTGCGACGTTTATTAGCTCTATATTTGTGGCATGTTCTGCTAAAAGTAGCAGTAATTCGGTTAAAACAGATAAAGTTCAAATAGTGGACATGACTAATAGAAGCGTTAAAATACCTGCAGATGTTAAAAATGTTTTATCTATTAATCCGCCAACTACAATGATGACGTATATGCTTGCTCCTGACAAACTGATGGGATGGAATTTTAAAATGACAGGTAAGTATATGCCAGATAAATATAAGAAATTACCTATTGTAGGAGGATGGTATGGTACCACCAAAGGTGATTATGAAAAATATATGGCCCTGAAACCTGATGTAATAATTGAGGGAGGGCGTACTAATGCACAATCCGTGGATATAATAAAAAGGGATGCAGAAGAAGACCAGCAGAAGCTAGGGGGTATACCAGTTGTAGGTGCAACTGATACTGTAACTTTTGTGAACTTTCCAAACTATATAAAATTTATGGGGAAGGTTCTCGGGGAAAATCAGCAGGCTGAAAGATTAATATCATTCTATAATAAGGTAATAAACCAGACTAAAAGTGTGGCAGCTACTATTCAGGATAATCAAAAAGTAAAAGTTTATTATGCGCAAGGCTCAAAAGGCTTGCAAACTGCTCCAGCTCAATCTATGCATACACAACCTATAGATATTTGTGGTGGGGTTAATGTGGCACAGGTTGCATTAGATAAAATGGGTATGGTTGAAGTATCTT